>CAMKQN010000003.1:0-69819 GCA_946414935.1 uncultured Bacteroidales bacterium | reverse complement strand
GGGAAGGGGCCCGCGCAGCGGGAAGGCGCCCCGTGGCGGCGACCCGCCCGGGAGAGAATCACCGCGTTCCACTCCCAAACGGCAGAAGAACGGCAATCCGGGAGCGAATCACCGCATTCCACTCCCGAAACAGCGGAAGAACGGCAATCCGGGAGCGAGTCACCGCATTTCTCTCCCGAAACGGCAGAAAAGTGGCAATCCGGGAGCGAATCACCGCATTCCACTCCCAAAACCGCAGAAGAAAGGCAATCCGGGAGCGAATCACCGCATTCCGCTCCCGATAAGGCAGGAAAGTGCCAATCCGAACGAGGAACGCCTCTCCTTAGAAACTAATCCGCAGCGCGGCGAAGGGACTGGCGCGGAAACCACTGTATCCCAGATAGTTGTATCCCATTTCCACCTCCCCTCCGATCTTGAGTCCGTCGAAGCCGAAGAACTGCCCTACGGAGTACCAGAGCTGGGGCGATACTTTAGCCGCGAACTGGGCGGTGCCGGCCGCCTTCGGGTTGGCGTCGCTGTACCAGTACCTTATCGTTTCGCCCCAAACTTTGGCCAAGCCGCGGAACTCCAGCCCCGTAATGCCGAAGATATCGTCAACACTCCACAACACTGAAAGCTGCATGGGGATGTTGCTCCGTGCGCTGCCGTTGAAGGTCTTGTAAAGCACGCTCACTTTGACCAGGGGCTCAATGGGCAGGGTATAGTCTATGCCGAAAAGCCAGTTGCAGTTGTCCATATTCATGAAGCCGTTGAATTCGGCATGCAGACCAAGGTCTTCGACTATGGTGTTTTTCCAGAAACACAGAGTTCTGGCCACTTCCAGATATGCAGTGGAAAGGCTCATGGGTTCCGTCTTCATACTGAAATCGGCCCTGCCGTAGGTGTCACCGAAAGAATCCGGGGCATAGGCCATAAGGGTGACTGCAGGTCCAGGGCTGGCGGAATCGAATTTATACCCTGCAAGGATGTCGGCGCTCTGGGCGCTGGCGGCTATACTGAAGGCCAGCGACAGTAGAGCTGTGAGTGAAAATCTGCGTACCATACGCCTACAAAGATAATGAAATTTTGGCATCGCAATATGCACAGCGGGAAGTACCGTCGGCGCCGGTCTTGATGCGCTTCTCCACATTCTCGCAATTGCAAATGCACTTGGGATTGGGGCAGCGGCCGGCAACGTCGGCGGAAGGGCCCGGAGTCCACGCGTGAGCGGGGTCGTCCTTCCATTCAAGCAGCTTGGTAATCAGCGCCATACGCACGAACTTCCCATTCTCCACCTGGCGGAAGTATGCTGCCCGCGGGTCGGCATCCACTTCCGGAAGAATCTCGTTCACGCGAGGCAGTGGATGCAGTACAGCCATCTTTTCCTTGGCCAATGCCATACGGGCTGAATCCAGCACGAAACTGTCTTTCACCCGGTCGAACTCATCCTCGTCCAGGAAACGCTCCTTCTGCACCCGGGTCATGTAGAGCACGTCGAGCTCAGGCATCACTTCCTCGATGGTATGCACTTCGCAATAACTCACGCCCATACGCTCGCAAACGTCCTGCTTGATATAGTCAGGCAGCCGGAGTTCGTCCGGAGCAATCAGGATAACTCTCACGTCACGGTAGCGAGCCAGCGCCTTTATGAGAGAGTGGACAGTGCGCCCGAACCTCAGGTCTCCGCAGAATCCTATGGTGATGCCGTCTATGTGCCCGAGTTCCCGCTTGATGGTAAGCAGGTCGGTGAGGGTTTGGGTCGGGTGGCTGTGACTGCCGTCCCCGGCATTGATTATGGGTACAGGTGAGACCTGTGCGGCAGCGAGCGGAGCACCTTCGATATAGTGCCTCATGGCAATCACGTCGGCGAAGCATCCGACCACACGTACCGTGTCCTGCACCGTCTCGCCCTTGCTTACGGAGGAGTTACGGGCGTCTGAGAAGCCGAGTACATTGCCTCCCAGTTCCATCATGGCGGAAGTGAAGCTCAAGCGGGTACGGGTGCTCGGTTCATAGAACAAAGTGGCCAGCTTGCGATGGGCGCAGCGCTCCTGGTACTGCTCGCGGTGAAGTATGATATCCTCTGCGAGTGCAACTATTTCATCGGTTTCGGCCTTGCTCAGGTCTGTAGGGTCAATCAGGTGTTTCATAGGCTGTTACGGAATTCGATTATCTTTTCTTTCCACTCTGGGGCAATGTATCCCTGCTCCACCGCTACGTCCACGAGGGTGTCCAGGTTGCTGAGCGAGTAATTCACCGTGCCTGCTTCGTGCAGCCTTTCCAGACCGCGGCGCATGCCGTAGGTAAAAATGCTTACTATGCCCAAAACATCTCCGCCTTCCTCGCGCAGGGCCTCAACTACGTCCACGGCGCTGCCGGCGGTAGATATAAGGTCTTCGACCACAACTACTTTGCAGCCCGGCTCCATGCGCCCTTCGATGCGGTTGGTGCGGCCGTGGCTCTTTGCTTCGGAACGCACGTAACCCATAGGCAGGCCGAGCAGTGAGGCGGTAATGGCGGCATGTGCTATGCCGGCGGTAGAAGTACCCATAAGCATCTGGCAATCAGGGAAATGCTCCTTTACCAACGAGGCCAGGCCGGCTTCTACCTTCTCCCTCACCGCGGGGGCGGACAAGGTGAGCCGGTTGTCACAGTAAATAGGGCTCTTGATTCCGCTTGCCCAGGTGAAAGGGTTTTCGGGGCGGAGGAAGACCGCTCCGATGCTGAGGAGTTGTGCAGCTATTTCGCGTTCCATGTTATATGAAGTCATTAATACATTGATTATAAGCACTTACGGGGTCTGCGGCGGAGGTAATTGGACGCCCCACCACTATGTAGTCAGAGCCGAGAGTACGTGCCATAGCCGGCGTGGTGATGCGTACCTGATCGTCGGCTGCGGCGCCGGCAAAGCGTATTCCCGGAGTGACGGTGATGAATCCGGCTCCGCAACTTTCCTTGACTAAAGATGCCTCCCTGGGGGAACAGACCACTCCGTCCAGCCCGGCCTCCCGCGAATTCAGGGCATATTTCCTGATAGTATCTTCCATAGAGGCCCCTATCAGCAGTTCCTCCTGCATCCTCTGCTCGGAGGTAGAAGTGAGCTGTGTCACGGCAATCAGCAAGGGGCGGCTTCCGTCCGGCCGGGTGAGCCCTTCCAGTGCGGCCTGCATCATCTCCCTTGTGCCTGCAGCGTGCACGTTGACCATATCTACATCCAGGCTGGAGAGCACTTTCATGGCCTTGCGTACGGTGTTGGGAATGTCGTGCAGCTTGAGGTCCAGGAAGACGGGATGTCCCCGGCGCTTGATTTCCCGCACTATCGCAGGCCCTTCGGCGTAAAACAACTCCATGCCAATTTTGACGAAGGGTTTGCGCACTCCTTCGAAAAGCTCCAGGAAGTCAAATACTTCCGCGGCGCCGCTAAAGTCGCAGGCTATGATGACATCTCTTTTCATACGCATCCAATTATATCGCTAAGTCTTTCTATTCCAAGTTGTTCCATCACCACTGGGAGGGCTTCGGCGATCTCCTTGCAGGCGAAGGGATTGCGAAGATTCTCGGAACCCACCTGGACCACCCTGGCACCGGCCATCATCATCTCTATCACATCTTCGGCTTTGCTCACCCCGCCGCAGCCCATCACCGGTATGCTGCAGGCCTTGCTTACCTGATTCACCATACGCAGTGCTACTGGGAAGATTGCCGGGCCGGACAAGCCGCCGGTGCGGTTGGCGAGTACGGGGCGGCGCGTCTTGATATCTATGCGCATGCCCAGGAAGGTGTTCACCAGGCAGAGCCCGTCGGCGCCTGCATCCTCGCACGCCCTGGCTATAGCCACGATGTCACTAACATTGGGGCTGAGCTTCACTACCAGCGGTTTGCGGGTAACGGCGCGGACGGCAGCGCTGACTGCGGCGGCAGCGTCAGGGTCGGTACCGAAGGCCATTCCTCCGCCATGCACGTTCGGGCAGGAAATGTTGAGCTCGATGATGTCTATCCCTTCGCAGCTGTCGGCAATGCGGCAGCAGGCGGAGTACTCTTCCACGGAAAACCCGCTGATATTCGCGATGATACAACCGTTGTACAGCCTCCTCAAGGCCGGTACTTTTTCGTCCACAAGTGCGCGGATGCCGGGATTCTGGAGGCCTACGGAGTTCAGCAGCCCGGAACTGCACTCGGCGATTCTGGGGGTGGGGTTGCCGAAGCGGGGCTCGAGGGTGCTGCCTTTCAGCGATATGCCTCCCAGCACATTCAGGTCGAAACTGTCCGCCAGCTCCAGCCCGAAGCCGAAAGTGCCGCTCGCCGGTACCACGGGATTCTTGAACCGTATCCCGCAAAACTCTGTGCTTAAGTCTCTTGCCATATAATGTCCCGTTTATTGAACACAGGCCCGTCGGCGCACACCCGTGCCGGACCGGAATGAGTCTGTATGCTGCATCCGTAGCAAAAGCCGGCTCCGCAGCCCATGCGCTCCTCCATGCTTACTTGACCCGGGGTGTCCAGCATCTTGCATACGGCGCGCATCATAGGCAGGGGACCGCAGGTATAGAAGCAGTCATGCTCCGGCAGTTCCACGTCGGTAACCATGCCCTTCAGCCCTGCGGATCCGTCCATGGTTACGATAACTGGCTCTATACCCAACTCCCGGTATTCTTCTGCAAGGCACACGTCCGCGGCTGTGTTGAAGCACATTATGACACTCACATCCCTGCCTTCTGCGAGCAGTTGCCTCCCCAAGAGGTAGAGCGGCGCCGAACCCAGTCCGCCTCCCAGCAGCAGGGCCCTGTGGCTGCACTGGCTGGTGTCGAAGCCGTTCCCGAGAGGCAGAAGAACGTCCACGCATTCTCCTTCGTCCATGCCGGAAAGAATCCGTGTACCTTCTCCTACAGTCTTGTATATCAACACTATGCCTTCGCTCGAAGAGTCGTGCACGGAAATAGGCCGTCGCAGGAATTTGCCCGGGACGCCCAGGTGCACGAACTGTCCGGGAGCGACGGCAGGAATGCCCGTCCCTTCGAGCTCCAGCCGCAGACAATTCCGGCATACGGGCTCGTTGGAACGTACACGCAGCTGTATTTTACTTATACTCGGCATCTATGGTAGATACGGTGAAACTGATTTCCTCCAGTACATCCAGCAGCACCCTGACGGTTTCCAGCGCCGTGAAAGTGGTGACGTTGTTCTCCACTGCTATGCGGCGTATGTCGTAGCCGTTCAGGTGAGCGGATTTCTGGTTGAGGTCTATGGTGTTGATGACATAGCTCACGTGGCCCTTGCGTATGGAGTTGAGTATGTCTTCACTGCCTTCGTTGATCTTCCTCAGGGTACGGGTACGAAGTCCGTTTTCCTTGAGGAAGCGGGCCGTCCCGCTGGTGGCCTCCAGGTTGAAGCCCAGCTCGTAGAAGCGGCGTATCAGCGGCAAGGCTTCCTGCTTGTCTTTGTCGGCAATAGTCGCGAGTACTGTGCCGTAGGGCCTTACCGTCATGCCTGAAGCCTGGAGAGACTTGTAAAGGGCCCTGGTAAGCGTCTTGTCGTACCCTATGGCTTCTCCGGTGGATTTCATCTCCGGAGAGAGATAGGAATCTATGCCCTTTATCTTGCCGAATGAGAAAGCCGGAGTTTTTACGAAATGGCGTTTGCGCTCCGGGAAGTACACTTCTGTAATGCCCTGTTCCTTAAGGGAATGGCCGAGCATTACGCGGGTGGCTATCTTGGCTATGGGGATGCCCGTGGACTTGGAGATGAAGGGCACGGTGCGGGATGAACGGGGGTTCACCTCTATCACGTACACGTCGTCGTTGCCGTCCACGATGAACTGTATGTTGAACAGGCCCTTGATGCCGATTTCCAGCCCCAGCCGCACGGTATCGTCTATTATCTGCTTCTTCACCTTCTCGCTGAGGCTGAAGGAAGGGTACACGCTGATGCTGTCGCCGGAGTGGATTCCGGTACGTTCTACGTGCTCCATTATGGCCGGTATGAAGACGTCCGTGCCGTCGCAGATAGCGTCCACTTCGGTCTCGCGGCCCATTATGTAACGGTCTACGAGTACGGGCGAGTCCTCGTTGATTTCCACTGCGTTATGGAGATAGTGCCGGAGCATTTCCTCGTTGCCTACTATCATCATGGCACGGCCTCCGAGTACGAAGCTCGGGCGCACCAGCACTGGGTAGCCTATTTCGGCTGCGGCCTGTACTCCGTCTTCCACGTTGGTCACAGCCTTGGCCTTGGGCTGGGGGATGCCGGTCCTGCGCAGTATGGCCTCGAAGAGCTTGCGGTCTTCGGCGTTGTCGATGGCCTGCAGGTCGGTTCCGATAAGGGGTACTCCGAACTTTTCAAGCGGAGCCGCGAGGTTTATGGCGGTCTGGCCTCCGAGCGTCACTATCACGCCGTCCGGCTGCTCCAGCCGTATGACGTTCATCACGTCCTCGGCTGTCAGCGGCTCGAAGTAGAGCTTGTCGGAAATAGTGTAATCGGTAGAAACCGTTTCCGGGTTGTTGTTGATGATGATAGCCTCGAAGCCGGCTTCCCGTATGGCCTGGATGGCATGTACTGTGGAATAGTCGAATTCCACGCCCTGGCCTATCCTGATGGGGCCGGAGCCCAACACGAGTATCTTTTTGCGGGAGCTCCGCACCGATTCGTTCTCGCTTTCGTAAGTGGAGTAGAAATAGGGAACATAGGTGTCCCTTTCGCCGGCACAGGAGTCTATCATCTTGTACACCGGGCGTATGCCCATGCTCTCCCGCAGGAGTATCATTTCATATTCGCTAAGCTTGCGCAGCTGCCCAAGGAACTTGTCGCCGAAGCCCATGCGCTTTGCCTTCAGCAGCAACTCGGGAGTAAGCTCCGGAGCCGCCTGCAATTCCCTCTCCAGACGCACTATATTGTAGATTTTCTCGAGGAAGAGCATATCTATCTTGGTGCGGTCGTAGATGCGGGCCAGGTCGATGCGCAGCCTCAGCAGCTGGGCGATGGCATAAATGCGGTCGTCGGTGGGACGGCAGATATAATCCAGCAGCTGCTCCATGCTCCAGTCGTCGAACTTCTTCTTGTGTATGTGGCAGCAGCCGTTCTCCAGGGAACGTATGGCTTTCAGCAGGCTCTCTTCCAGGGTGCGTCCTATGCTCATCACTTCTCCGGTGGCCTTCATCTGTGTCCCCAGTTCGTTCGAAGCCTCGGTGAACTTGTCGAAGGGGAAACGGGCCACTTTTGTGACCACGTAGTCTATGGCGGGCTCGCAGCACGCCGGGGCTCCGGCAATCACAATCTCGTCCAGGGTGAGTCCTACGGCTATCTTTGCGGTAACGCGGGCAATGGGGAAGCCGCTGGCTTTGGACGCCAGGGCGGAAGAACGGGACACTCGGGGATTGACCTCGATGAGGTAGTACTTGAAGGACAGCGGGTCGAGGGCGAACTGGACGTTGCATCCGCCTTCTATGCCGAGCGCGCGGATCAGCTTTATTGCCGAGTCGCGCAGCAGCTGGTATTCCTTGTCCGTAAGCGTCTGGGCCGGGGCGACCACCATGGAGTCACCGGTATGCACACCTACAGGGTCGATGTTCTCCATGCTGCACACGGCGATGGCGGTGTCCGCCGAGTCGCGCATCACCTCGAATTCTATCTCTTTAAAGCCTTTGATGCTCTTTTCTACCAGCACCTGATGAACGGGGCTGAGGGCAAGGGCGGTGCGCAGAAGGTCGCGCAACTCTTCTTCGTCGTCGGCAAAACCGCCGCCGGTGCCGCCGAGGGTGAAAGCAGGCCTCAGGATTACCGGGTAGCCGATTTCCGCCGCCACCCTTACTCCGTCTTCGATGCTGTAGCAGATTTCGGACGGAATGACCGGCTCGCCAATGCTCATGCACAGTTCCTTGAATTTTTCACGGTCTTCCGCCATTTCTATGCCCTCGAAGGAAGTGCCCAGTATCTCTACTCCGCACTCTTCCAGGATGCCCTTACGGGCCAGCTGTACGGCCAGGTTAAGTCCGGTCTGGCCGCCGAGTCCGGGGACTATGGCGTCCGGACGCTCATAGCGTATTATTTTGGCTATATATTCCAGTTTCAACGGTTCCATATACACCTTGTCGGCAATATGGGTGTCCGTCATGATGGTGGCGGGATTGGAGTTCACCAGGATGACCTGGTAGCCTTCTTCCTTCAGGGCCAGGCAGGCCTGGGTGCCGGCGTAGTCGAATTCCGCTGCCTGACCTATGACGATAGGGCCCGACCCTATCACCATAACTTTCTTGATATCAGTCCTTTTTGGCATCTTTTCTTTCCTCCATCATGGTTATGAATTTGTCTATCAGGTGGATGAAATCCCTGGGCCCCGGAGCGGCTTCCATCTGGAACTGCACTCCGAACACCTTGTCGTCGCGGTTTTCGAATCCGGCTATGTAGCCCTCCGGCACGGTTACGTGAGTGGGGGTGAGCCCGGTTCCTTCCAGGCTGCGGAAGCAATAGCTCTGGTTCAGCACCGCAATGCCTATCCGTCCGCTTCCAAGGTCTCTTACCGGGTGGTCGCCGTGAATACCGCAACCCATCCATTCGGGCCTGGCTCCGTAGCTGCAGGCTATGATTTCGGCGCCAAGGCCGATGCCGCACACAGGAAGGGTGCCTTTAAGCTCGTGGAACAGGCTGTTTACCTCCGGCACTTCGGGCACGTTGTCCGGGCCGTTGGAAAGCAGTATGCCGTCGGGATTGTAGGCGAGAATGCTTGCGGCCGGCGTATCGAACGGCACTATAGTTACGTTGCAGCCCTTCGAACTGAGCAGGCGCAGGATGGAATGTTTGATGCCGCAGTCCACGGCCACTACGTTGTATAGGTGCCCTGCGGTACGTGTAAGCCAGCGTTTTCGGCAGCTTACCTGCTTGACGGCCCTGCTGCCGGCAGGAGTGTCGTTTATGAGCTTCAAGGCCTCTTCCAGGGGCATGTCCGCGTCCACTATGGCGGCGCGGGGGCGGCCGAGGGAGCGGATCTGCTTGGTGAGGCTTCTGGTATCCAGTTCGCTGATGCAAGGAATACCGTGCTCTTCAAGCTCCTCTTCCAGGGTTTTCGTGAGCCGGAAGTTGCTCGGAGTGTCGCAGAGTTCACGTACGATGATGCCGTCTATGTACGACTGCTTGGATTCGTAGTCCTCGTCCGTGATGCCGTAATTGCCTGCCAGGGGATAGGTAAGGACCACTATCTGCCCGGCATAGGAGGGATCGGAGATGATTTCCTGATACCCTACGACCGAGGTGTTGAAAACGATTTCGCTGACTTTGTTGCAGTCGGCGCCGAAGAGGGTGCCGTAGTATTCGGCCCCGTTTTCAAGCACCAGCTTTTTCTTTGGTCGGATCATAAAGCTTGATATACTGTTTTACCGTTAAATCTTGTCTGCAGGATGCGTCCGTACACCGTCCACCCGTCAAATGGCGTGGCTTTGCCCATGGAGAGGAAGTCGCTGCTGCGGATCGTGAAAGGAGTATCCAGGTCTACGTCTATGCTGTCGAGCGGAGCGGCTGGAATCCGGAAAATACGGCGTGGCGCTGTGGACATAGCCTCCACCAGACGCTTCAGGCTGATAATGCCGGTACGTACCAGGCGGGTATAGAGCACCGGGAAAGCCGTTTCCAGCCCTACGATGCCCATGGCGCTGCCCTGGAGACCAAGGCTTTTCTCCCGGGCGGAGTGGGGAGCGTGGTCGGTGGCAACCACATCTATGGTGCCGTCCCTGAGCCCCTCTATGAGTGCCTCGCGGTCGGAGGCGCTGCGCAGGGGCGGATTCATCTTGAACCGTCCGTCCTCCTGCATGTCGTCTTCGCAGAGCAGCAGGTAATGTGGCGCCGTTTCGCAGGTTACTTTTACCCCGTTCCGCTTTGCCTCCCGTATGAGTTCCACGCTGCGTGCGGTGGAGATATGGCACACGTGGTAGCGGCAGCCGGTGATGGCGCAGAGCTCCAGGTCCCTTTCTATCTGTCTCCACTCGCTTTCCGAACATATACCTTTGTGCCCGTGGGCCGCACACCAGCGGCCGTCGTGGATGTAGCCTCCGTGGAGCAGACTGTTGTCTTCGCAGTGGGCGGCCAGGATAACGTCTGCAGCCGCCGCTTCCCGCATGGCCTTAAGCATCATCTCCCTGTCCTGGACTCCGCTGCCGTCATCGGAAAAGGCCACGCAGCTGCCTTTCAGGGCTTCGAAGTCCACCGTTTCCAGTCCCTTGCGGCCTTTGGTGATAGAGCAGTAGGGAAGAACACGTATAACGGCATCCCGGTCTATGGCGGCTTGTTCGACGGCCAGATTCGCGGGACAGTCCGGCACAGGATCGAGGTTGGGCATAGCGCAGACGAGGGTGTAGCCTCCCCGTGCGGCGGCAAGGCTGCCGCTGCGGATGGTCTCTTTCCATGTCTGCCCGGGTTCGCGCAGATGTACATGCAGGTCTGTAAAAGCCGGAAGCGTCACCATAATACTTGCAGATGAACCAAAAAAAAGACAACCTTGTCAGGCTGTCTTAATATTATTATTACGGGTTTTGTTCATTACTTTTCGCTTTGACTACAAAGTTATGCTAAAAAAGCTGAAATCTCCAAATTTTTTGAGGCATTTTTAAGCCCGGAAGAAGGCATTTTTTTTCAACCTCCGACTGTTGAAAAAAATGAGGAAAATGTATTGTACGGTTGAAGTAATCGTAGTAAATTTGCACCAAGTGTGTATACTGCTATGGAAAAGATTTATTCTGGTAAGACCAAGGACGTTTTTTCCTTGGACAATGGAAACTATCTGCTGAAATTCAAGGATGATTGTACCGGAAAGGACGGCGTGTTCGATCCGGGCGAGAATTCTGTTGGTCTCACGATCGAGGGGGTCGGTGACGTCAATCTCCGCATGTCCGTCTATTTCTTCGAGAAAATCAACGCCGCAGGTATCCGTACCCATTATGTGTCCGCAAACCTGAAGGACACTACGATGGAGGTTTTGCCGGCGAAGGTTTTCGGCCATGGCCTTGAGGTTATCTGCCGCCTGAAGGCGGTGGGCAGCTTTATACGCCGCTACGGCGAGTATGTGGAGCCCGGCTCGGACCTTCCTGAATACGTTGAAATGACTTTCAAGAACGACGCAAAGGGGGATCCTCTGGTGACGAAGGACGGTCTGGTGGTGCTCGGGGTGATGACTCCAAAGCAGTATGACGATATCAAGGCGGAGACACAGCGCATCACCCGCATAGTCGCGGATGAAATGAAAGCGCGCGGAATGGAACTGTACGATATCAAGTTTGAGTTTGGATATGATGCCGCCGGCGAAGTAATGCTCATCGATGAAATCGCTTCCGGCAATATGCGGGTTTACAAGGACGGCAAGTACGTGGAGCCTATGACTCTCTCCAAACTCTTTTTTGAATGATAGTAAGCATAATAATGGGTTCCGGCAGCGACTGGAACGTGATGTCAGCCGCCTGCAGCGTGCTGGATGAATTCGGGGTGCCTTATGAAAAGAAGGTAATCAGCGCCCACCGTACTCCCGATTTTTTCGTGGATTATATGAAGGGCGCCCGGGACCGCGGAGTGGGGGTGGTAATCGCCGGCGCCGGCGGTGCAGCCCATCTCCCCGGCATGGCCGCGGCGCTCACGACCCTCCCTGTCATAGGCGTACCGGTAAAAAGCGCCGCGCTGAACGGCCTGGACTCGCTCCTCTCAATCGTACAGATGCCTTCCGGCGTTCCAGTAGCCACGATGGCGATTGACGGGGCCAGGAATGCCGGGTTGTACGCAATCTCCATCCTCGCCCTCCTGGACGACAGGCTCGCCGCCCGCCTGGAGGCATTCCGTCAGAAACAGAAAGAGAAAGTCCTGAAGACAGAAATCTGATGAACAAAATACACCGCATCTACGTAGAAAAGTATTCGGAGTTTCAGGTGGAGGCCCGCAGCCTTCTGGAAGAATTCAACGAAAACCTTTCTCTGGGTCTCCGTTCCCTGAGGCTTATAAATGTTTACGACTTGTTCGGCTTCAGCGAAGAATTGCTGGAGAAATGCCGTTACACCGTATTCGGGGAGACTGTCACCGACACGGTCAGCGACACCTGTCCGCTGGAAGGCAAGAAATACCTTGCCGTGGAGTATATCCCGGGGCAGTTTGACCAGCGGGCTTCCTCGGCAGTTGACTGCGTGCACTTGATAGACCACGATGCAGATGTGCAGATACGCTCTTCCCGCCTTCTGGTTTTCGACGATTCCCTTGACGACGAAGGACTTGCCGCTATCCGCCACTATTATATCAACGCCGTGGAGTCCAGGGAAAAGGACCTGGGATTGCTGCAGGCGCCTGGAAAGGCCGAAGTGAAGCCCATGGAAAGCCTGGACGGCTTCACAAAGCTGAACGGCGACGGACTCGTGGCCTTCTGCAAGTCTCACGGCCTGGCGATGAACGCAGACGATCTGGGAGAAGTGGTGCGATGGTTCTCTTCCGAGGGCCGAGACCCTTCCGAAACCGAGCTCCGTATCCTGGATACCTATTGGAGCGACCATTGCCGCCATACTACGTTCAATACGGAGCTGCAGCAGTTGCGTATAGAGGAGTCTTTCATCAAGCCTGCCCTGGAAGCTTCCCTGAAGCAGTTTGATGCCGTCCGGGCCAGCCTGGGCCGCGGGCACAAGCGCTTCTGCCTCATGGAAATCGCCACCATCGGAGCCCGTTACCTGCGGAGCAAGGGACTGCTGGACGACCTGGAAGACAGCGGCGAGAACAACGCCTGCAGCATATTCGTGGACGTGGACACTCCGTCAGGCACTGAAAAATGGCTGCTTCAGTTCAAGAACGAGACCCATAACCATCCAACCGAGATAGAACCTTTCGGCGGAGCCTCGACCTGCCTCGGGGGTGCCATACGCGACCCGCTCAGCGGCCGGGCTTATGTGTACCAGGCCATGCGGGTAACAGGCGCAGGCGACATTCTCCGGAGCGTGGCGGACACCCTGCCGGGCAAGCTGCCGCAGAGGGTTATCAGCCGCAAGGCGGCCGCCGGGTATTCCAGTTACGGCAACCAGATAGGCCTTGCTACCACCCACGTGCGTGAGATATATCACGAAGGCTATACTGCAAAGCGTATGGAGGTCGGAGCGGTGGTGGGCGCGGTGCGGGCTGCTGACGTGCGGCGCGAAGAGCCTGCTCCGGGCGACGTCGTACTCCTTTTGGGCGGCCGTACCGGACGGGATGGCATAGGAGGTGCTACCGGTTCCTCCAAGAGCCACACCGGGACTTCCCTGGAAACTGCCGGAAGCGAGGTGCAGAAAGGCAACGCTCCAGAAGAACGTAAGCTCCAGCGGCTCTTCCGCCGTCCGGAAGCCACCAGGCTTATCAAGCGCAGCAACGATTTCGGGGCAGGCGGAGTGAGTGTGGCCATAGGAGAGCTGGCAGAGGGGCTGGACATCTACCTGGACAAGGTCCCGGTGAAGTATTCGGGTCTGAATGCTACCGAGCTGGCTATCAGCGAGTCCCAGGAGAGGATGGCGGTGGTGGTGGCAGCTTCGGACAGGGAAGAATTCGAGCGCCTCGCGCTTGCAGACAACATTGAAGTAAGCTATGTGGCGGACGTCACCGGCAGCGGCCGTATGCGCATGTTCAACAAAGGTGTCAAAGTAGCTGACTTAAGCCGGGCCTTCATCGACAGTACCGGCGCTCCCCATTATGCTTCTGCGATTATCGGGGCGGTCGAAGACAAGGACCCCTTCACCCGTATGCCGGAAGGAGCCGGCCTGGAAGAGCGCATGCTTTCCCTTATGGGCAGCCCGAATGTGGCCTCCCAACAGGGTCTGGTGGAGATGTTCGATGCCAGCATAGGCCGTTCTACGGTGCTTATGCCCTACGGAGGCATGCTCCAGGCTACGGAGACCCAGGTTTCCGTACAGAAACTTCCTGTAGAAGGCACGGATACCGCCAGCATCATGGCGTTCGGCTTCAATCCTGAGCTCAGCAGCTGGAGCCCTTACCACGGTGCCGCCTATGCGGTGGTGGAAGCTTGTGCCAAAGTGGTCGCTGCAGGAGGCGACTGGTCCGGGATGCGTTTCTCCTATCAGGAATACTTCGAGCGTATGAACTCGGAGCATAGCTGGGGCAAGCCGCTGGCTGCATTGCTTGGTGCCTTGAGGATGCAGATTGAGCTCGGGCTCCCGTCCATCGGCGGCAAAGACTCCATGAGCGGAAGTTTCGAGGAACTGAACGTGCCTCCTACACTTATAGCATTCGGTATCAATACTGTCCGTGCGACCAAGGTAATCTCTCCCGAGTTCAAGTGGGATGGCAACAAGATTTACCTGCTTCGTCATACCCCGCTGGCCGACCGTATGCCGGACACTGAATGTCTGAAGTCCTGCTGGAACTTCGTGCATGCCGGTATCGAGCGCGGAGACATTGTGTCCGCTTGGGCCGTGGGTTTCGGCGGAATCGGGGAAGCCCTGGTAAAAATGGGCCTCGGAAACCGCTTCGGCGCTTCTGTAACTATCTCCGAACAGGATCTTTACAACCTCTCTTACGGCTCCATTCTGGTGGAGTCTGCCGTTGCCCTTGAGCATCCTTGCGCCGAACTGCTGGGAGAGGTGCTGGAAGAAGACGTGCTGGTAGTAAACGGCAGGAGAATGCAGCTGGACAGACTGGCTGCCGCATATGAAGGCCGTTACTCCAGACTGTATCCGGTATGCGTGCCGCCGTCAAGCAGTAAGCTGCTGAACGTCAAAGCTCCCGCGCCCCGCCGTTTCAGTTATCCGGGAGAAAGGACGGAGCATCCTATAGTCTATATCCCGGTGTTCCCCGGAACCAATTGCGACTACGATACGGCTGCGGCATTCCGGGCGGCGGGAGCTGAGGTGAAAACAATAATTTTCCGCAATCTAAGCGCTTCGGATGTCCGCAATTCCATTGCCGAAATGGCCGGGGCCATAGATTCATGCCATATCCTGGCTCTGTCCGGAGGCTTTTCCGCCGGAGACGAGCCGGACGGCAGCGGGAAATTCATAGCCAATGTGCTGGGCAATGAAAGCGTAGCCCGGAGTATCCAGGGACTGCTTGCCAGGGGAGGTCTGATACTTGGCATCTGCAATGGATTCCAGGCCCTGGTGAAGAGCGGACTCCTGCCTTACGGCCGGAGCGGCATGCTCAGCACTTCGTCGCCGACCTTGTTCCGGAACGACATCAACCGCCATATTTCACGCATGGTTACCACCAGGGTAGCCTCGGTAGCCTCTCCCTGGCTGCAAGGCTTCAAGACTGGGGACCTCCACACCATAGCTGTCAGCCATGGGGAAGGGAAGTTCGTGGTAGGCGAAGAACTGGCCCGCGAGCTGTTTGAACGGGGACAGGTGGCGTTCCAGTATGCGGATCCTGTGACCGGGGAGGCTACTATGGAGGCCCCCGGCAATCCCAATGGCTCCAGTTATGCCATAGAAGGTATAGTCAGCCCCGACGGCTTGATACTTGGAAAGATGGGACATTCCGAGCGTTATGCTCCGGGATTGTTTAAAAATATCGGTGAAGAACTCCGCCAGCCTCTGTTTGAGAATGCGGTAAACTATTTCAGGAAAAGGCGTTAAGTATGAAAAAGGGAGAACTTATCTTTGAGGGAAACGAGAAACAGGTTTTCGCTACCGACATACCGGATCAAGTGATTTTCCGTTACAAGGATGTAACCGTGGCATATAATAACGTGAAGCGTGCCCGTTTTTACGGGAAAGGGGCCCTGGACAACCAGATTTCCGCCATGCTTCTGGACTATCTGAACATGCATGGGGTGGAGACCCACTACATTGAAACCATAGGGGAGAAAGAACAGCTCTGCCGCATGATAGAGATAATCCCCCTTCAAGTGGTGGTCCACAACCGTATAGCAGGTTCCCTCGCTTACCGGCTCGGAGTCGCGGAAGGGTTTACCCATCCTAATACCATCATCGATTTGCGCTATAACAACGACGCTCTGGACGACCCCCTTATCAACAGGGACCATGCGGTGGCTCTCGGTCTTGCTACATACAGGGAACTGGATGAGATGTACAACATAGCGCGCAAGGCCAACGACCTCCTGAAACCTTTGTTTCACAAGGCGGGTATCGAGTTGATAGACATGAAGATAGAGTTCGGTCGCGCCGCCGATACCGGAACCGTGATTATATCCGACGAGATTAGCCCGGATACTTGCCGGCTCTGGGACGAGGCCACTGGCGAACGCCTGGACAAAGACCGTTTTCGCCTGGACCTGAGCAACGTGGTGGAAAGCTATCGCATAGTGCTTGATCGTTTGAAAGAAGTAATGGGACAATGATATGGGTGTACTTGCTGTATATGGCGTAGAAAATGCCTCCAATTTCATCTATTACGGTCTGCATAACCTGCAGCACCGCGGCCAGGAAGGCGGTGGCATCGTTACCTTCGACCGGGACGGTATAAGCCACCGTTGCCGCGGCCAGGGTTTGCTGAGCGAGATATTCACCAGCGGCGGACTGACCCGGCTCCCGGGCCGCCTGGGTATAGGCAGTGTGAAATATGCCAACGCCTCCAAAAGCGGTCTCGACAACGTAGAGCCTCTGTTCTTTCATCATCATTCCGGAGACTTTGCGATAGCCGGGGAGGGGAACCTGGTGAATTCCCGCCAGGTAGCGGAATACCTGGAGAGACACGGCTCCATATTCCAGACCGATACGGACAGCGAACTCCTCGCCCACCTCATCAAGAAGAATGGGTACGGAGACCGTATCGTAATGATAGTGAAGGCTTTGAATATGGTGGAGGGAGGCTTCTCGTTCGTCATAATGACTAAAAACCGTATCTATGCCTGCCGCGATAAGTACGGCATCAAGCCGCTGTGTATAGGAAAGTTGAACGATGGCTATGTGGTGAGCAGCGAGTCCTGTGCCTTCGAGATTATGGGCGCCGAGTTCATCCGTGACGTGCAGCCCGGGGAAATAGTCTGCTTGGACCATCATGGAATACGGAGCACCGTCTATTCCCGTTTCAGCCGCCACCGTATGTGCGCGATGGAATATATCTACTTCGCTCGTCCGGACAGCGACATAGACGGATGCAATGTGCACGCCTACAGGAAGGAAGCCGGCCGTCGCCTGTACCGGGAATGTCCGGCGGAGGCGGATATAGTGGTGGGCGTGCCCGAGTCCAGCCTGAGCGCCGCCATGGGTTACAGCGAGGAAAGCGGCATTCCCTACGAAATGGGGCTTGTGAAGCATAAATACGTAGGCCGTACGTTCATCCAGCCTGTGCAGTCTCTGCGGGAACTGGGCGTGAAGATGAAGCTTTCTCCCGTGCACAGCATTGTAAACGGCAAGCGTATAGTGCTGGTGGACGATTCCATCGTACGCGGCACTACCTCGCTGAAAATCGTGAAGTTGCTGCGGGATGCCGGAGCCACTGAAGTGCATGTGAGGATTGCCAGCCCCATGATGCGTTTCACTTGTCATTACGGCGTGGACACTTCGACTCCGGAAGAGCTGCTTTGTTCGCACCGTACGCTGGAAGAAGCCAGGCAGGCTATAGGGGCCGATTCCCTTGGCTATCTGAGTCCGGAATCCACCCGCGACTCTTGCTTCGGTTGCGCCGATCCTTGCCAGGCGTGTTTCACCGGAGAGTATCCCACTTTGTTGTATGATGAAAGAGTAGAAAACGAATAGGATATGGCTGTAAATTATGAAAAGGCCGGCGTTAACCTGGAAGCCGGTTACGAGGTGGTACGCAGGATAAAATCCCACGTGGCATCCACTGCCAGGAAAGGCTCCATGGGCGGAATAGGTTCTTTCGGAGGCATGTTCGACCTGTCGGTCCTGGGTCTGAAAGAACCCGTGCTGGTAAGCGGCACGGACGGAGTGGGCACCAAGCTCAAGCTGGCCTTTGCCATGGACAAGCATGACACCATAGGCATAGACGCAGTAGCCATGTGCGTGAATGATGTGCTTGCCCAGGGGGCCGAGCCGCTGTTTTTCCTGGACTATGTAGCTCTCGGCCACAATGAACCGGCAAAGGTTGAGGCTATAGTCTCGGGTGTGGCCGAGGGCTGCCGCCAGGCCGGCTGTGCCTTGGTGGGAGGTGAGACGGCCGAAATGCCCGGAATGTATGCCGAAGGCGAGTACGATATCGCCGGGTGCACCACCGGGGTCGTGGAGAAGTCGGCCCTGATCGACGGTTCCAAAGTCAAAACAGGCGATGTGCTCGTGGGAATAGCTTCCAGCGGAGTGCATTCCAACGGATTCAGCCTGGTGCGCAAGATTGTCGGTGATGCCGGCCTGGACTGGAACGATACTTCTGTGCCTGAACTCGGCGGCAGGGCCCTTGGGGAGGTGCTGCTCACCCCTACCTGCATCTACGTGAAGCCGGTTCTGGAAGTGATAAGAAGCTGCTGCGTCCACGGCATCTGCCATATTACAGGAGGCGGTTTCGATGAAAACATACCCCGCGTGCTGCAGCCGGGCCAGGGGGTGGAAATCCGTGAAGGCTCATGGGAAATTCTGCCGGTATTCCGGGCCCTGGAGCGCCTGGGCGGCATACCGCACCGGGAGATGTTCAACATTTTCAATATGGGCGTGGGCATGGTCGTGGTGCTGGATGAGGCCGAAGCGGACAAGGCCGTCAGGGTTCTCAGGGGGCATGGCTGCAAAGCGTCCGTCATAGGTACAGTTACCGACGGACAGGGAGTCACAATTTTGGGATGAATACCTTTGGCATAATGAGTTCGCAAAAAAAGATAGCGGTTTTCGCCAGCGGCAGCGGAACTAATTTCGAGGCCATTGTGAGGGCTTGCGAGGACGGACGTATTCCAGCTTCCTGCGTGCTTATGGTGTGCGATAAGCCAGGGGCCGCAGTGGTGGAAAGGGCTGCCCGCCACAATGTTCCGGGCTTTGTTTTTTCTCCCCGGGATTACGGCTGCAAAGCCGGTTACGAAAGGGATATTGTGGCGCGCCTGGATGCTGCCGGAGTTGACCTGGTGTGCCTGGCAGGGTATATGAGAATTGTGGGAGATGTGCTTCTGGGGGCTTACCGCGGCCGCATCATAAACATCCATCCCTCTTTGCTCCCAGCCTTTAAAGGGGCGCATGCCGTCGAAGATGCAGTCGCTTACGGGGTAAAGGTTTACGGCATCACTATTCATTGGGTTGACGAGACTCTGGACGGCGGCCGTATCATCGCCCAGCGTTCGTTCCGCTACGACGGCACCGATGCGGCGGAAGTTCACCGGCTCGGACAAGTAATTGAACATCAATTATATGTGGATACCATTAAGAACTTGTTAAATAACTCTGCAAAGTAATGAAAAGGGCGTTAGTTAGTGTCAGCGACAAGAGCGGTCTGGTGCCGTTCGTGGCGGCTCTGAAAGAGTTGGGTTGGGAAATCATCTCCACCGGCGGTACCCGGAAAGCGCTGGAGGCAGCCGGTCTGCAAACCATCGGCATAAGCGATATTACCGGCTTCCCGGAAATATGTGACGGAAGGGTGAAGACCCTGCATCCGAAGGTTCATGGCGCCTTGCTTGCCCGCCGCGACCTTCCGGAGCACATGGAGACCCTGAAGGAGAACGGAATAGAACTGATCGACATGGTATGCGTGAACCTTTATCCGTTCGCAAGTACCATTGCCAGGCCAGGAGTGACTATGGAAGAAGCGGTGGAGAATATAGATATCGGCGGCCCTTCTATGCTACGAAGTGCGGCCAAGAACTGGAGTGATGTGAGTGTGGTTTGCGATCCTGCCGACTACTCAAGGGTAATTGAAGAGATCCGTACCTATGGCGATACCCTTTTGCAGACTCGCCTTGAGCTTTCCGCCAAAGCTTACACCCATACTGCAGAATATGACTGCCGCATAGCTTCCTACATGCGTGCCCAGGCCGGCCTTCCGGAGCGTCTTTTCCTCGAGTACGAACTCAAGCAGAAGCTCCGCTACGGAGAGAATCCCCACCAGCAGGCTTCTTTTTATGCTTCCATGACTCCGGAGCCCTTCTCCCTTGCGAGTGCCGTTCAGATTCAGGGCAAGGAGTTGTCGTACAACAATATACAAGACGCCAACGCGGCCCTGAACGTGGTCCGGGATTTCGACGTTCCCTTTTGCGTAGCCCTTAAGCACATGAATCCTTGCGGGGCTGCCATAGGCAATACCATCGAAGATGCCTGGCAGGCAGCCTACGAGGCAGACAAGGTAAGCATTTACGGCGGAATAGTAGCGGTCAACAGGGAACTCACGGCAGCAGTTGCAGCGGGTATGAAATCCATTTTCCTGGAAATAGTTATCGCACCTGCTTTTACCCCTGAGGCCCTGGAAATACTTGCAGCCAAGAAGAATCTTCGCGTGCTCCAGGTAGATATGACCGTGACTGATGAGCCTGTGCAGCAGTACATAAGCGTAAACGGAGGGCTCTTGTCGCAACATCTCGACACCCAGGTGGAGGCGCTCAGCCCTGATGCTTGCGTTACCAGGGTCAAGCCTACGGCCGCACAGATGTCCGATATGCAGTTCGGGTGGACGATAGTCAAACATGTGAAATCCAATGCAATAGCTGTTGTCCGCGACGGTCATACGGTGGGAGTGGGGGCGGGCCAGACCAATCGCGTCGGTTCTGCCCGCATAGCTTTGGAGCAGGCTCGGGAAGCAGGTTTCACCGATGGCCTCGTGCTTGCTTCCGACGGTTTCCTGCCTTTCTCGGACACCGTAGAACTGGCAGCCTCCTACGGGGTGACTGCAATAGTCCAGCCGGGCGGCAGCATTAGGGACGAAGAGTCGGTCGCGAAGGCGGACGAGCTCGGTATATGTATGGTTTTCACCGGTATCCGCCATTTTAAACATTAAGCTGATATGAATGTACTCGTAATTGGCTCCGGAGGCAGGGAGCATGCGATAGTAGATGCCTTAAGCCGTTCGGCAAAGGTTTCAAAGATATTCTGTGCTCCCGGGAACGCAGGCATTGCCGCACAGGCGGAGTGCGTGGCCATCAAGGATACGGACGTGAAAGGATTGCTTTCGTTTGCCCGCAGGGAGGAGGTGGATCTTACAGTTGTGGGGCCTGAAGCTTCTTTGTCCGCCGGTGTCGCCGATGCTTTCCGTGCAGAAGGTCTGCGCATTTTCGGCCATGGCAAGGCTGCTACACGTATAGAGAGCAGCAAGGAGTTTGCAAAACGCCTGATGGCAAAGTACGGCATTCCTACGGCCGCCTACCGCAGTTTTTCGGATTTCGAGGAGGCTTTCGATTACGTTGCCTCCCGTCCTTTCCCTGCAGTGCTCAAGTATGACGGGCTCGCGGCCGGCAAAGGAGTGGTGATTGCTTCCGACATAGATGAAGCCCGCACTGCTCTGGCTTCGATGCTCCTTGACCATCGTTTCGGCGAAGGCAGGGTAGTGGTGGAAGATTACCTTACCGGCCCGGAGTTTTCATTCATGTGTTTCGTGGACGGAGAGAGGGTGTATCCCATGCCCTTGTCGCAGGACCATAAGCGGGCTTTCGACGGGGACGAAGGGCCCAATACCGGAGGAATGGGAGCTTATACGGGGCTTCCGTTTATCTCGGAAGAGGATGAGCAATTCGCTTATAACCAGATACTTTGCAAGGCTGCCTCGGCTATGGTGGCGGAGGGCTGTCCTCTCAGGGGGGTGCTCTACGGAGGCTTGATGAAGACTCCGGACGGCATCAAGGTAATAGAGTTCAACGCCCGCTTCGGCGATCCGGAAACCGAGGTGGTGCTGCCGCTGCTTGAAAGCGATCTTTTTGATATTTTCTGTGCTGTGGCCGACGGTCGTCCGGCCGAAGCCCCGAGGTGGAGCAAGGGCGTGACTATAGGTGTCGTACTGGCCTCGAAGGGCTATCCGGGCTCCTATCGCAAGGGTTGTCCGATTGAAGTGCCGGAGGACCTGTCGGATCCCGGGAAAGGACGCTTCCTTTACCAAATGGGCACGGCAGTCGAGGGCTCTTCGCTGGTAACGGCCGGAGGCAGGGTGATAATGCCTGTATGCAAAGGCGCCGACCTTGCGGAAGCCAGAGCCCTGGTATATGACGCAGTGCGCCGTATCAAGTGCGATAACTTATTCTACCGTAAAGATATAGCTCATCAGGCATTCTGACGGTGCCTTTGCATGAAGGACTGCAAAGTGTTGTCCAACAGCATGGCTATGGTCATGGGGCCTACGCCTCCGGGTACAGGGGTGATGAAACCTGCCACCTCGGCCACTCCGGCAAAATCCACGTCGCCTGTAAGATGTCCCTCTTCCGTGCGGTTGATGCCCACGTCGATTACTATTGCTCCCGGTTTCACCATATCCGCGGTGATGGTGCCGGGACGTCCTACGGCAGCTACAAGGATATCTGCCTGAAGGGTAATCGCCTTCAAGTCCGGGGTGCGGGAGTGGGCAATGGTGACGGTGGCGTTGCGGTCCAGCAGAAGTTTGGCCACCGGCTTGCCGACTATGTTGCTGCGGCCTACTACCACGGCCCGCTTGCCTTCGATGGCCACTCCGGTACTCTCTATGAGCCGGATAATGCCCTTGGGCGTGCAGGGAACGAAGCAGGGGCGGCCGAGCCAGAGATTTGCTACGTTTACGGGATGGAAGCCGTCTACGTCTTTGGATGGGTCTATGGCGTCCAGTACGCGGCTTTCATCTATATGGCGGGGGAGAGGGAGCTGCACCAGGATTCCATCTACTTCAGGATCGGAGTTGAGGCCGGCAATGGTCTGCAGGAGTTCCGCTTCGCCCACGTCTTCCGGGAGCTCTATCAGACGGCTGTCCATGCCGGTGAATGCGGCGGCCTTTATCTTTCCGCGTACGTAGGAACGGCTGGCGGGATTGTCGCCGGCGATGATGACTGCAAGGCAGGGGATGCGCTCACCACCCGCTTTGATTGCTTCAATTTTGGATTTCAGCTCTTCCTTGATTGTAAGGCTGACGGCTTTTCCGTCGATAATCTGGCTCATTGCTTGTATGGTTTTGGAGATACAAAGCTACGAATTTCCCATATCATCAGCAAGCTGTTTTCGCGGATGATGCTCCAGCACTTCCCGCTGCCAGGTGCTGGAATCGATATGGGTGTATATTTCAGTGGTGAGGATGCTTTCGTGGCCGAGCATTTCCTGGACTATCCTCAAGTCGGCTCCGTTTTCCACCAGATGAGTAGCGAAGGAATGCCGGAAGGTATGGGGAGAAATGTCTTTGTGTATCCCTGCGAGCATGGCCCGTTCCTTGACCATATTGAAAACTGAAACGCGGCTCAGCGGCTTCCCGCGCAGGTTCAGGAAGACGAAATCGGAATACTCGGGGGCTGCAGGCTCCGGCCTTATTTCCAGCCAGGCGGCCAGGGCGGCAAGAGCTGGGGCTCCGATGGGGACCAGGCGTTCTTTGTCGCCTTTGCCGACAATTCGCACGAAAGATTCATTTGTGTAAATATGCGATATCAGTAGTCCGCAGGCTTCGGAGACCCGTAGTCCGCAGCCGTAAAGTATCTCCAGCAAGGCGCGGTCGCGGATGTCTGCGGGCTTTTTGTCCGGCACGGCATCGAGAATTGCCGTAATCTCTTCGACGGAAAGCACTTCCGGCAGGTAGCGCCCCAGTTTCGGAGCCTCCAGCTTGTCGCAGGGATTGTCTTTGCGTTCTCCTTCGAGTATCAGGTAATCGAAAAAAGAGCGCAGGGCGCTGAGTACGTGGGCCTGGCTCCGCTTGGACAGGGCCTTTGAGCGCAGCCTGAGGTAGGCGTCCACGTCGTCGGAACTGCAGTCGGCGGCAGCCTTGCCCTTCAGGAATTCTTGCAGGGAAGCCGCTTCCGCACTATAAGAACTTACAGTGTTGGGCGATAACTGCCTTTCGATAGCAAGAAAATAAGAATAATGGTCCACGCACAAAATTAGCAAAAAGTTTATATATTTGCAGAATTAAGATGAAGGTATTACGTTGGTTCATATCAGCATTTATAGTTGCTGTTTCAGCGCTCTCCTGCAGTCGTACGGAGAGTGATGAACTGCCTAACCGCAGGGTGGTGCTGATGTATGCCGCTGCCTACAGCAATCTGTCGTCATCCATTGCCACTGATGTAGATGAGTTATGTGAGGGCAACATCCCTGCCGCAGGCAGCGGGGATATACTTCTGGTATATTCCCATCACCTGAAAACCCCCGCTGACTACAAGACCCCTACCAATCCTGTGTTGGTCCGCGCCTACACCGGCCTGGATGGCAATCTGAAGAAGGATACCCTTACAGTTTATCCCGAAACCGACGTAAGTTCATCCGCCGAAGTGCTGCACAAAGTGCTTACGGAAGTCAAGGAAAAGTTTCCGGCCCGCAGTTACGGACTCATTTTTTCTTCCCACGCAAGAGGCTGGTTGCCGGTGGGTTATACGGAACCTTCTTCCACCGTGTTCTTTGCAAACTCCGCAAATCGTGAGGTCTTTCCCCTTACCAAGTGGTTCGGGATAGAAAATGTGACCGGCTCCGGTATCGATACCCGTGAGCTGGCCGACGCCTTGCCTATGAAGCTGGACTTTTTCCTGATGGATGCATGCTTGATGGGCTGTGTGGAAGTAGCTTATGAATTGAAGGAAAAGTGCCGGCTGCTGGTTTTCTCGCCGACTGAAGTATTGAGCAACGGCTTCATTTATTCCGTTATGGGATCCCGGCTTTTGAATGTGCAGGAGCCTGATGTTAAGCAGGTTTGCGTCGATTATTTTGATTATTACATGGCTCAGCCGGATTATTATCAGTCGGCTACCATCACTATGGTGGACTGTGCCAAAACCGAGGTATTGGCCAAGGTGTGTTCGGAAATAATCTCCGCCCACCGCGACAGCTGGGGCAGTATAGACAGGACTAAGGTGCAGGCTTATTTCTACAATGAGTTTCACTGGTTCTACGACCTCCGGGACATTATGGTGAACGCAGGTGCGACTGAAGCTGAACTGCAGAAGCTGGATGCGGCCCTGGACGATTGCCTGCTGTACACCGCCGCTACTCCAAAGTTCTTCAATCTCAAGCTGGACCGCGTGTGCGGCTTGAGCATGTATTTGCCCTACCCCGACAAAGAGGAACTCAACAATTACTATAAGACACTTTCCTGGAACAAGGCTATTGGCTTGATTCAATAAGACTTATGAAAATCGACGAAAAAATTGCGCTGGAAGGGCTTACATTCGATGACGTGCTGCTTATTCCGGCTTATTCCGAGGTACTTCCCCGGGAGGTAGACCTGCACACCAGGTTCTCCCGTAACATCACTCTCAACATTCCTATCGTGTCTGCGGCAATGGATACCGTTACAGAGGCTACGATGGCGATTGCGCTTGCCCGTGAAGGCGGTATAGGAGTCATTCACAAGAATATGGGAGTTGCTGAGCAGGCCGCCGAGGTGCGTAAGGTAAAACGTGCGGAAAGCGGGATGATTTGCGACCCTGTGACCATCAGGGCGGACCAGACAGTGGGCGACGCCCTGCAGCTTATGCAGGCAAACCATATCGGAGGCATTCCGGTGACGGACGGCGAGCGGCATCTGGTGGGTATAGTTACGAACAGGGACGTGCGCTTCCAGGAGGACATGGACGTGCTGATACGCGACGTGATGACCTGCAAGAATCTGGTTACGATTCCAGTGGGCCGTACGGACCGTACTCATGTGAAAGAAGTCCTCCAGAAGCATAAAGTGGAGAAACTGCCGGTGGTGGATGCCGACGGATGCATCGTCGGTCTCATTACATACAAGGACATCCTTACGGAAAAGCTGCATCCCAATGCTTGCAAAGACGATTTGGGCAGGCTCAGAGTGGCTGCGGGGGTAGGGGTTACCCCTGATGCTTTGGACCGCGTTGCCGCACTTGTGTCCGAGGGCGTCGACGCCGTAGTCGTGGACAGCGCCCACGGTCACAGCAAAGGAGTCATTGACCAGCTCGGACGCATCAAGAAAGAATACCCGTCTCTGGATGTGGTAGTCGGCAACATAGCTACGGCCGAGGCCGGACGGGCTTTGCTTTCGGCGGGTGCGGACGGTATCAAAGTGGGCATAGGACCAGGCTCCATCTGTACCACCAGAATCGTGGCGGGTGTGGGCGTGCCGCAGCTGAGCGCCATCTGGGAAGTGTCCCGGGCAGTGGCGGGCAGCGGAGTTCCGGTCATTGCGGACGGTGGCCTGCGCTATTCAGGAGACATAGTGAAAGCTCTTGCTGCGGGCGGCGACTGCGTGATGTGCGGCTCTATGTTCGCCGGTACGGAAGAGGCCCCTGGCGAGACTATCATATACAACGGACGTAAGTTCAAGTCCTACCGCGGCATGGGCAGCATAGACGCCATGAATGCCGGCTCCAAGGACCGCTACTTCCAGGACAAGGAGACCGAAACCAAGAAACTCGTACCCGAGGGAATAGTAGGAAGGGTGCCCTACAAGGGGACCCTGGAGGAGACCGTGTACCAGCTGATCGGCGGATTGCGTTCCGGTATGGGTTATTGCGGTGCGGCTAATCTTGCGGCACTGAAAAATGCCCGTTTCACCAGGGTCACGGCCAGCGGTATGGCTGAAAGCCACCCTCATGACGTTACGATTACCAAAGAGACACCAAATTATTCAAGAGGAGAAAATGTATAACGGAGAAAAATTGGACCCTAAGTCTTTTGTTGATGAGCAGGTCGCACAGATTCGGGAACAAGTCGGCAATGATGTAGTGATTCTCGGCCTTTCCGGCGGAGTGGATTCTACGGTAACTGCTATGCTGGTAAACCGTGCAATCGGAAGTAAGCTTCAGTGTATTTTCGTAGATCACGGGCTTCTTCGCAAGAATGAGTTCGAGGATGTGCTCGAGTATTACAAGGACAAAGGGCTGAACGTTAAGGGCGTAAGGGCGGCGGACCGTTTCTTCGCCGCATGCCGTGGTATCACCGACCCGGAACTCAAGCGCAAGGCCATAGGCAAGACCTTCATCGATGTGTTTGCGGAGGAAGCCCGTCTTGTAAAGGACGCCAGGTGGCTCGCCCAGGGAACAATCTGGCCGGATATTGCAGAATCCCATTCCGACAAGGGGACTATCAAGAGTCACCATAACGTGGGCGGCTTGCCTGAGGACCTGAAGTTCGGGCTTGTGGAACCTCTGAAGTATTTGTACAAGTATGAGGTGAGGGAAGTTGGGGCCGAACTCGGTCTGGATTCTTATATACTTGGACGCCACCCCTTCCCGGGTCCGGGTCTGGGAGTACGCTGCCTGGGCGAGCTTACGCCGGAGAAAATCAGCATCCTGCAGGAAGCCGACTACATCTGGATCAAAGCCCTGCGCGATGCCGGCCTCTATGACAAAGTGTGGCAGGCGGCGGCCATTTTCGTGCCGGTTAAGACTACCGGCGTTTCGGACGGGCGCCGTACCTATGACAACGTGATAGCCCTGCGCGCGGTAAACAGCGTGGATGCGGTTACTGCCCAGGTGGTGCACCTGCCTTGGGAACTCCTGGACAGGGTGCAGAACGAGATTATTACCAAGGTGGCCGGCGTCAACCGTGTGGTTTATGACATTTCCTCCAAGCCGTCTGCAACGATAGAGTGGGAATAAGAGCCGTACTGCCGGGTTATGAACGAAAGGATATCAAGTTTTTTCAAGTCGCTGACAAGCCTGTCTGACTATGTGGACCTGGATGGAGCAAATGCCTCCATCCGGAAGAATATATACTTCAGGGGCCCCAATGTGTTTATTTTGGCTTGTGCGATTATAATTGCTTCGGTAGGCCTTAATGTCAATTCCATTCCGGTTATTATCGGCGCGATGCTCATTTCGCCGGTAATGGGCCCTATTCTGGGATTCGGCTTCAGTCTCGGCGTCCAGGATGTGCGGCTGCTGAAGGATTCGCTTCGTAACCTGGCTGTTATGGTGGGTATAAGTATTGCTGCCTCAGCGATTTACTTTTTACTCAGTCCGCTTAAACTGGAGCATCCCACAGAATTGCTGGCCCGCACCAATCCCACCACGTATGATGTCTTGATTGCATTGTTCGGCGGCTTTGCCGGTATCCTGGAGGTTTCCCGCAGCGAAAAGGGTACGGTACTTTCAGGCGTTGCCATCGCCACTGCCCTGATGCCGCCGCTGTGTACTGTAGGATACGGACTTGCGATACTCAACTGGTCATATGTTCTCGGGGCAATGTATCTGTTCCTCATCAACAGTATATTCATTGCCCTGGCTACATTCGTGACCGTGAAGTTCCTCAAGTATCCAGTTGTGGCTGCAGAGCCATTGGAGATTGACGGTAAGCGCAGCCGTATGCGTAACAGTACGCTTGTCATCATTCTCCTGATTATAATTGTGCCGAGCGTTTTCTCCGCTGTGCGTATCGTAAAGGAAAGTAATTTCCGCACCCATGCCGCCAGCCTGGTCAACGCCAACAAAGCCATAGGCAAAGGGTTTATTTACGATTATGAGGTAGATCTTACGGCCACGCCTCCGTCAATAGTGCTTTTCATGGCCGGAGAAAAGTTGTCGGCCGCCGATAAAGAGAAATTGTATGCTGATGCCGAAGGGTATGGCATCGGACGCAATCAATTGTTGCTCAGGGAGGAAGCTGTGAATTCCACGGAAGCCGTCTCGGAAAGGGAAATAGTCCGCGGTATCCTGGAGTATTCGGAAGAGCAGACTCAGCGTCTGTACGATACCATTACCAGCCTGAACGATTCCATTGCGACCCTTAACCGCCAGCTGGAAGAAATCCGGAAGTCTTCCGAAGATGTAAAAAAAAATGAGGCGGAGTAATCAGCCTCATTTTTTTTTGCTTTCCCCAGCGGTTAACGCTCCTCGGCCAAAGCTTTGTTGTAGCAGTCGCGGCAAAGGGGCTCGTATACGTCTTTTTCACCCAGTACGACCAGGTCTTTGCTTTTGCTAAGACGATGTGAATGATTGGCTAAATTGCCGCATTTCACGCAGATGGCATGTACTTTCTGGACATCTTCGGCTACCGCCATCAACATGGGCATAGGGCCGAAAGGCTTACCCATATAGTCAGTGTCCAGTCCGGCCACTATTACCCTTACCCCCCGGTTGGCAAGGGCCTGGCAGACATCCACCAGGTTGTCACCGAAGAATTGGGCTTCATCAATCCCTACGACCTCGACATCGGAATTCACTTTCAGCATTTCTGCCGCATCGCCTATAGGCTTGGATGAAATCTTGTGAAAGTCGTGGGAAACGACCTCCACGTCTGAGTAGCGGTTGTCAATGGCCGGTTTGAAAATAGCGATTTTCTGATTTGCAAACTGGGCGCGGCGGAGGCGCCTTATTAGTTCCTCGGTCTTACCGGAGAACATAGATCCGCAAACTACTTCGATGCAGCCGGATTTTTTGTGGTTTTCTGAAAACATTTGCTTAGCTTTGTGGAGACAAATATAATAAAAACTTGCGATATGCCGAACGGTATTCTTTACATAGTTCCGACACCTGTCGGAAATCTGGATGACATTACCCTCAGGGCGCTGTCCGTGCTCAAAGAGGCCGATCTTATCCTGGCTGAGGATACCCGCACCAGCGGCATACTGCTGCAGCATTACGGCATAAAGGGAAAGCTGGCTTCTCATCACAAATACAATGAGCATCAGACACTTGCCTTGGTAAAAGAGAAGCTGCTGGAGGGTAAGACGGTGGCCCTTGTAAGCGACGCCGGCACTCCCGGCATCTCGGATCCGGGCTTTCTGCTTGCCAGGGAATGCTCCCGTGAGGGCATAGAAGTACAGACCTTACCAGGCGCTACTGCATGCATCCCCGCGCTGGTCAGTTCCGGGCTGCCCTGCGACCGTTTCTGCTTTGAAGGCTTCCTGCCGCAGAAAAAGGGCCGCCAGACTTTATTGAACACATTAACCCAAGAAACGAGAACTATGATATTTTATGAATCACCAAAGCGTCTGGTCAAGACACTGGAGCAGTTCGCGGAAATCTTCGGCCCCGGGCGGGAATGTTCGGTAGCCCGCGAGATTTCCAAACTGCACGAAGAGCACTGCCGGGGGACTCTGGAGCAGGTGCTGGAGCATTTCAAGCTTGAAGAGCCAAAGGGAGAGATTGTAATCGTGCTTGCAGGACGGCCCCAGGAAGGGCATAAGGAGCACCGCAACAAGTACAAGGAGGAGGGAGATCGTGGCGAACAGGGACAAGAAAGATGAAGCACCGGGCACAGTCTTTAAAGTGGGCGGAATAGCCCTTGCATTTCTTATTATCGGATACCAGTCGGCTTTGTTCGTACATCGTGCGGCGGAGTTGCATATTGCAGCGTTGCAGGATGCTCCGGATACGGTGTATGTATATATGCAGCATGGCGAAACGACTGCTGTGCCGGTACAGGATACGGGCTGCGGAAGTACAGGCCCTCAGGACGACGGCACCAAGGTCGTCCGCAGGAATGCCCCGCATTCCCCGAAAGTGGAAGCCGTAAGGCGGAGGACCCGCCGGGTAGAGAGCTTCCGCTTCAATCCCAACACGGTCAGCGTAGAAGATCTTATGCGGCTGGGATTCAGCGAGAAACAGGCGCAGGCGATAGATCATTACCGCAGCAAGGGAGGACGTTTCCGCCGGCCGTCGGATTTTGGGAAGTCGTATGTCGTGGCTGATTCGGTGTTCGAACGTCTGCGTCCGTTCATCAGCATTCCAAAGCTGGACATCAATAAAGCGGATTCTGCCGCTTTTGACGAACTCCCGGGCATCGGACCTTACTTTGCCGCTAAAATGGTAAGCTACAGGGACAAGCTTGGGGGATACTCATATAAGGAACAGTTGATGGACATTTACCACTTCGACCAGGAAAAATACGACGGCCTGAGCGACCTGATTGTCTGTTCCGCACCGCTGGAAGCTTTCCGCCTATGGAGCCTTCCCGAAGACAGCCTGAAACTGCATCCGTACATCCGCTCGTGGCAGACAGCTCATTCGATTGTACTTTTCCGAAACAGTATGCCAAGGGAGGAATGGACGGTAGAAGCGCTTGGAAAGGCTGGAATACTGTCGGCCGAGGATGCTTCCAGGCTTGCCCGGTGCAGTATCGGGGAGAAGTAGAGGCTACTTGTCGTCTTCCGTGTCCGCTTCCTGGACGGACTTGGGCTTCTGGCTTTCTTCGGCGAGCACAAGGGCTTCGGTGCACAGGGCGTCACAGAGTTCGTTCCATGGGTCGCCTTTGTGGCTTTTGACCCATTTCAGCTCTATAGTGAGCCGTTTGCGACGTACCACCTGCTTATACTCTACAAGCAGGTCTATGTCGGGTTTGCCTTTGCGCTTGGGGATGTGGCCGAAGCCGTTGGCGGCGTTGCGGTTGTCGGTGATTATCAGCGCATGGGCTCCGTTCGGGAGGGCTTCCATTGCGGCCAGAATGGCCAGCAGTTCTGCTCTCTGGCTGGTCTCCCGCAGGATTATGAAGGCATTCTTCTTGACCAGGGTTTCCCCGTCATCCCGCAGTATAATATACGCTCCAGCCCCGACATTGTTGCTCGTCGAGTAGCCTCCGTCAGTATATACGACATACCCTCGCATAGCTTACATCTTGCCACGTAAGCCGCTATCGCTTCAGCCTGTCCAGAATCTTGGGGATGGCAAGCATGAGGAAACTGTCGTATTTGAGGTCGTCCGGATTGATGCGGCGCAGGTCCGAGTAGGAGCATAGGTCGATGTGGGCGGGGTCTTCCAGCCTTTGCTTGAGACTCTTGCGGTACTGGTTCTTTCTGGCTGCAACGTGGGGAACGTAGGAAAGGCGCTCATCGCAGAAGAGTTCTTTATCGTTCAGCGGCCTGTAGCCGGTAAGCAGCTTGTCTGCCGCCCAGCGTGCGTGTTCGCTTTTGGAAAGGGGCTCGTTGTACCTTGCCCAAAGCTCGTCGATTTTGCTCTTTTTCCGAGCCTCGGACATGATGCTGAGAGCTCTGGATTCAAAGCAGTCGGCGCAGTAAATACTTGATAAGTTTGCCTTTACGGTATTCTGGTTTTGCCATGCCGCCTCGTCGATTAAAGGGCCTGCGGCTTTCTTGAGCCTGTCCTGGTCGTACAGGTTCAGTGCCATGGTATAGCGCTTGGCGCTATGGATATCTTCGGCTGGAATGTTGTCTATAACTGCGCCGAGGCTGTATATCCTGTTGGCGTAAACGGCCTTGCGGGTATCGATGGCAAACAACTCCTCTTCCGGGATTCCGGTACAGAACTTTTCTACGTCTGAAAAATATATAGCCAGAGCGTCCGGAGCATTCGGCAGGGACTCTGCTATTTCAATTTCTATGTCAATGTAGGAATCCTCATTTTCAACCGCTTTGCCGGGCTCGGAGAACTTGCAGAACATGGGCAGATTGCAGAGGTACTCTTCTTTGCAAAGCTCTGCCTTCAGTCCGGAGTCACGGCTTACTAATGTAATTACGCTGCGGTTGCGGCCATCTTCGTCGTCAAAATTGATATAATGGGCAAGGAAAGCCACAAACCGGGCCACGGATAGCATGAGAGGACGGGTGCTGCCTCCGTCAACATCCAGGATGAATACGTGAAGGTGGCTGGAGGAACCCGGCGTGAAATAAATGTCTTTCAGGAGATTAAGTACGTAAGCCCGGGCTTTGTACCAGTTTCGCACGATTTCCGGAGGGAAGAAAGTACCGTCTTTCTTTTTCAGGTATTCGAAAGGTTTTTCCAATAGCTTCATAGCGCCGGCTCTTTAGTGTTGTTGAAATCGTGGCTTGACGGTTTCTGGTACAAGCGAAGCCCAAAATTCCCCATAGAGGCGATAACGTGCTCCATAATCTTCGATTGTTCCCAGTCGAAGGCGGGGAAATTGGTGACGGTGATATATGTGTACACCTGAAGCGGCATACCGCTGCCCGACTGTTCGAGCCAATGCACGCTCAGGAAAGGCTCCTGGGATATCAGGTGGTTTCGCATCAGCCAGTGTACCAGATACTTGCGGAACAATTGTGCGTTGAGCACCCCCTCCTTGATTTCCCCCTCAGGCAGAAACCTGGAGACCTCTTCTTTGCTGAGCAACGCTGAGGCTTCTTCGGCGGAAAGGGGGTGTATGCATTCCGAGTCGATGAGGAAAGTCTTGCACATCAAACGGCCGTTGGTCTTGCCTTCCGCCATTTTCTGGAGGTTTACAAAATGGTCTCCGTACAGGGAGCAAATGGGTATGGATGATACCGTAGTGTCCCAGTTGAAAATCGTTACAGTGGTGAGCGTGACCCGGATTACGGTGCCGTCCACATTGTATTTGGGTACTTTAATCCAATCGTCTATGCAAAGTAAGTTATTGAACCTCAGGTGGATGAAGGCAACTACGCCCTTGATGGAATCCTGAAATATCCAGGTCAGCAAGGAGCCGAGTATGCCTACAGCTACCAGATTCGCCTTCTCAATGTCGAAGATAATTATGAAACCGATTATCCACAGGCCTATGGCGAACAGTATGGAAATCTGGCACCAGGTAATCCCTGTTTCCTGTTTGCGCAAACTGAATACATCCGTCAAGGTCCCGCATGACAAGATAGTAAGCAATACGAAAAGGGTGACCGGTATAATAGGGAACCAAGAGAACAAGTTCCAGACTATCATGGCGGCTACAGATGCAAGCAGCGCCAGGGTCAGCCACCAGTATTTGAGCAGGGCTCCCAGGATTTGCCGGAGCAGATGCTCAGATGCCAAATAACTCTTGCTTATTTTGCTCATATAGTTGCTATGCGACAGATCGGTCGTAAATATAGCAATAATAAATCATTTTTTCTGAAGAGCTTCTGTAACTCTTTTGCCCAGTTCGGTTTTCGCCTTTATATGGTCCAGCACGGAGTGCACGAAAGTGTTGGACTCGAAGTCGCCTCGGACCTGCTCGAAATCGCTTTCTTTCTGCTCTTTGTTTCCGTCGGCGCCGAAGCCTGTCTTTGAAGCGAGGTTGAACTCTTTACGGGCATCCTCGTAAATCATGTGGTCGAGCCGCACTACAGCTTCCTGCCATATTCCGACAAGCTTGACGGCTTCTTCCGCAGTCATCTTGGAGGGATTGATGCCATAGAGTTTCTGGATGTGCTGGAAAGCCCAGGTCCACTCATAGCTGTAGTAATTGTCGGCCATCCGCTTGAATTCTGCCCTGATATCCTCCAGGGAGCAAATCTCACCTTTTTCGATGCCGGTCATCAAGGCTTCTATCTCGCTCTTGGGAGCTATGAGGCCGCTGATGTCCACCCATTCCCCGGAACCCACGGGCGTGTCCGGGCGGAGTTTGGAGAGCAACTGCCCTTCACTCATCCTGGAAAAGCTGCCGTCCGCTTCCTGAAGTCTGGAAATCAATGAGTTGCCCATAAACTTGTCGATGGCGGTACGATATAGTTCCATGCCCCGTTTCAGGGAGTGATTGGTAATCTTCACACTGTGGAAAGAATAGACGTCGGACAACTCGCCGCTGGCGTACTTGAGGTTTTCCAGGGTCTGGAGTCCTTTTATCATCTTCTGTATTGTAAAGGGAGACAAGAGATTGTAGTTTATCATATCGTGCTTGTCGGCACCTTTACGGGCATCGCGCTTGGGCCATTTGCGGGCATCCCGGATGGTGCCTACGCTGCGCAGGTTCACGCCCGGGGCCAGATATGAAGTTTCTCCCTTTTCAATGAGGTAAGAAAAAGGCAGGTTGGTGGTGTCGGAATGGGTGACGTGCCGTCCCATTACCAGAGAGAATGCACCTACGCGTGCCGGCCAGAGGATATAGGAGTCGGAAGCCGTTTTGGCGCCGCGCTCCAGAGTGCCCTGGTGGATGGGCCCTAGCTTGTACATGTGGTTGCTCTGGTTCGATCCGGAGCCGGCATTCATGAAGGAGAACATACCGGCAATGAGCAGAGTGCTTTTGTGATGGGTAACGGTATAAGGTCCGGCAAAGATCGCGCAGGCTTCTCCGTTCTCTCCCTGGCAGTTGCAGAAGAAAAGGGAGTCGCTGGCCGAGTATGAATGGCCGAATTGGCAGGCCTGGCCGACGTAGCAGCGTGTGAGCATGGAACCGTCGGTGACGGAACTTCCTTCGGAGATGATGAATTGCTCGCATATAACCCCCTGGCCTACGTAGACAGGCGCTTCGGCACTTCCGTTCAGGGACCCTTCTTCCAGCTTCAGCGCGCCTTCCACTTTGCAGGCTTCGCCTATGCGTACGTTGCGTATCCTGGATGTGCCTGTGATGCTGGCGCCGCGGCCTATGCTGCCCCTGGAAGAGCGGCAGGAATCGACGTAAGCGCCCACTATGCCGTTCATCCTGGCGATGAACTCCGGCCTGTGGCGGTAGAGTGCCGTCATGTATGCTTCGTGGGAAGAAAGACGGTCATGGATAATTACTTCCCGTCCTCCGGTTTCGTTGAGCACGGACACGTTCACACCGTTGCCGAAGCAAGTCTCTCCTTCGGTGGCTATGATGCCCACGTCATCTATGAGGCAGTCTTCGCCTATATCGTAGTTAGCTATGTAGCCGTGAACGCAGCGTATGCAGCAGTTGTCGCCTACGGTAACGTCGTGGAGCGTGGCGTCGTATATGCCGGAATGGCGTACCAGACCGCCGGGCAGCGAAAAAGCTTTTTCGAAGCGTCCGAGCCGTATCCGGCCGCTGAAACTTACATTGCGGATGTGCCCGGTGCTGAATCCTTCCCCTGCTTCTATCTTGCTCCAGTCTTCGGCGCAGCATCCTTGCTGCTGAAGTGCGGCGATTTCTTCCGCATTGAGTTTTCTGTGTGCCATGGCAGTTTTATTCGACGGTTACACTTTTTGCGAGGTTGCGGGGCTGGTCAACATTCAAACCCTTGGCAACGGCGATATGGTATGCAAGAAGCTGTAGCGGGATTACCGACACCAGCGGGCAGAGGAAGTTGGAAGTATGGGGAACCTCAATGACATGCTTGGCTATACCTTTGACTATGGTGTCGCCTTCGCTGACTATTGCCAGCACCTGACCCTTGCGGGCGGCAACCTCCTGCATGTTCGAGAGAATCTTTTCGTACAACTTATGATGCGTGGCCATGAATACCACCGGCATATCTTCGTCCACCAGGGCTATGGGGCCGTGCTTCATTTCGGCGGCGGGGTAGCCCTCGGCGTGTATGTAGCTGATTTCCTTAAGCTTAAGGGCGCCCTCCAGGGCTACCGGATAATTCATGCCGCGGCCAAGGTACAGGAAGTTCTTCTTATCCGCATATTCGGCGGCAATTGCCTTGATTTCATCATCCCTTTTCAGTATGGAGGCAATTTTATCTGGAATAGTCTGGAGTTCTTCGATGGCACTGTAGTAAGTCTCATCGTCCACCGTCCCTTTCTCGCGGCCTATGGCAAGGGCGAGCATGGCGAGGACCGTAGTCTGGCCGGTGAATGCCTTGGTGCTGGCTACGCCTATTTCGGGACCGACATGGATATAGGTTCCTGTGTCCGACGCGCGTGCAATGCTGCTTCCAACAGCATTCACTATGCCGAATATCATCGCCCCTTTTTCCTTTGCCATCTGGATGGCGGAGAGGGTGTCGGCGGTCTCTCCGCTCTGCGAGAGGGCGAAAACCACGTCGCCGGGACCTACGACAGGGTCGCTGTAGCGGAATTCGCTGGCGTAGGCAACTTCCACCGGAATGCGGCAGAACATTTCTATCAGCTGCTTACCTATCAGGGCGGCGTGCCAGGATGTACCGCAGCTCACCATCAAGTAGCGCCTGGCGTTGATGAGTTCCTCGCGGTGTTCGGTCACGGCGCTGAGGATGATGCGGCGGTGGGCAGGAAGCAGACGGCCCCTCATGCAGTCGCGGAGCACTGCGGGCTGGTCGAAAATCTCCTTCAGCATGAAATGCGGGTAACCTCCCTTGTCGAGCATGGTAACGTCCAGATTGATTTCTTTGGCCTGCACGTCCACCTTTTCGGCGTTCAGGGTGGTTATATGGAGGTCTTCGTCGCGGCGGCAGCACACTACCTCTTCATCGTTCAGGTACACCACCTTGTTGGTGTAGCCGGCAATGGGGGAGGCGTCGCTTGCGATGAAGAACTCGCAGTTGTTTTCTCCCAGGCCTATTGCCAGCGGACTGCTCTTGCGGGCGGCCACTATGGTATCCGGCTCTTTGCGGTCAATTACGGCGATGGCGTAAGCTCCGACTACTATCTTGAGGGCGGAGCGGACAGCCGAAGCCAGGTCTGCGTTATGCTTTTGTTGAGTATATTCAATCAGTTGAAGCAGTACTTCAGTATCGGTCTCGCTCTTGAAGACGAAGCCACGCTCTTTGAGCTGGTCACGGAGCACCGCGGCATTTTCGATGATGCCGTTGTGCACCATGGTCAGGTCTCCGCTCTGGGAACAATGGGGATGGGCGTTGACTTCGTTGGGCGCTCCGTGGGTGGCCCAGCGGGTGTGGGCTATTCCCATGGTGCCGGAACAATCGTGTCCGCTGGCTATTTCTTCAAGGTTGGATACTTTGCCGACGGCTTTGTAGATATTAAGATGTCCGGCCTCGTTCATGACTGCTACGCCTGCGGAATCATATCCGCGGTACTCCAGCCTATGGAGGCCTTTGATAAGTATCGGATACGCCTCCCGGCGTCCCAAATACGCTACTATTCCACACATAAATTGTTGATTATGATTTTTTTACGGGGTCGCAGGTGAGTCCTACTCCCAATTTCTTGAATATTTTCCTGTCCACCTCGCTGAGCATGACGGTAGAATGTACCTGACAGCCTTCAAAAAGCGGGAGGGTATCCAGCGCTCGGCGGCAGTTGTCATCCTTTATGCTCAGCAGCGAAAGGGCTACCAGCACTTCGTCCGTATGCAGGCGGGGATTGTGGCCGTGGAGGAAGGTCACTTTCGTACGCTGGATAGGCTCTATCATTTCCTGAGGGATGAGTTTTACGCTGTGGTCTATGCCGGCGAGATATTTTGCGGCGTTGAGTATCAAAGCGGCGCTCGGACCCAGTAGCGGGGAAGTGTTGGCGGCTATTATCGTACCGTCCTGCAGTTCAATCGCCGCGGATGCCACTCCGGTTTCGAGCTTGCGCTCGTAAGCGGCGACCGTTGTCTTGCGCCATGCCGTAGTTATCTTTGCCTGTCTCATGAGCAGGGCTGTCTTGTTGACTTCGGAACCGTCTCCGCTGCCTTCCGCAAGTTTGCCCAGGGCATCGTAGTACCGGCGTACTATCTCGTCTCTCGATGCGTCGCAACAGACGTCTTCATCGGAGATGCAGAAGCCCACCATGTTGACTCCCATATCGGTGGGAGACTTGTACGGATTCTCGCCGTAGATACCCTCGAACAAGGCGTTGAGCACGGGGAAAATCTCTATGTCCCGGTTATAGTTGACAGCAGTCTTTCCGTATGCTTCCAGATGGAAGGGATCTATCATGTTGACATCGTTGAGGTCGGCTGTAGCTGCCTCGTAGGCAAGATTCACCGGATGCTTGAGCGGCAGGTTCCACACCGGGAAAGTCTCGAATTTGGCATATCCTGCCTTGACGCCCCTCTTGTGCTCCTGATACAGCTGGCTGAGGCACACCGCCATCTTTCCGCTGCCAGGGCCTGGTGCGGTCACCACGACCAGGGGACGGGTGGTGCGGACATAATCGTTGCGCCCGAAGCCTTCGTCCGAATCGATGAGGGCGACGTTGTTGGGATAGCCCTCGATGGTATGGTGATAATAAACCGTAATGCCGAGGCGCTCCAGGCGGGCCCGGTATGCATCGGCGCTCGACTGGCCGTTGTAATGCGTTATGACAACGGAACTTACCAGCAGGCCGCGCTTTTCGAATTCTTCCCTCAGCCGAAGTACATCCACATCGTAGGTTATACCCAGGTCGCTGCGGACCTTGTTCTTCTCTATGTCGATGGCGCTGATGACGATTATGATTTCGGCCTTGTCGGCCAATTGCATAAGCATCTGAAGCTTGCTGTCCGGCTTGAAACCGGGCAGCACGCGGCTGGCGTGGTGATCGTCGAACAGTTTGCCTCCGAACTCAAGATAAAGCTTGTCGCCGAACCTGGCGATGCGCTCTTTGATGTGTTCAGACTGAATTTTGAGATATTTCTCGTTGTCGAATCCGTATTTCATACGGACTACAAAGGTACAGAAAAAAATGTTTAACTTTGCATTTTTAAAGCAGAAAAAAATGAAGGTTCAAAAAGAAAAGGTCGTGGCTGTGAGCTACGAACTGGAAGTAGAAGGCAAGATTGCCGACAAAGCTGTGGCCGAGGCGCCCCTGGAGTATATTCACGGTACCGGAATGCTGCTGCCTAAGTTCGAGGCTGCCCTGGACGGAAAAGTGGCCGGGGACTCTTTCGAATTCACCCTTACCCCCGAGGAAGGATACGGCGAATACAATCCCGGATACCTTGCGCGCATACCTATGGCTGCGTTCGAAGTGGATGGCAAAGTAGCTGCTGAACTGCTGGTCGTGGGCCGCACGCTTCCCATGCTGAATTCAGAGGGGCAGGTGGTCCGGGGCGTTATCGTCGAGGTCGGCAAGGATGTGGTAGTCATGGATTTCAACCATCCCATGGCCGGCAAGACCCTGCATTTCACCGGAAAGGTCGAGTCCGTCCGGGAGGCAAGCGAGAAGGAACTGAAGGAAGGCCTGCACGGCGAATACTTGCCGCCGGAGGGTGGCTGCGGCCATTGCCACGGAGGATGTAAGGACGGCGGCTGCGAAGGCGGCTGCGACTGCGGGGGCGACTGCGAAGGCGAATGCAAAGAAGGCTGCTGCAACAAGTAGAGCGGTGAAGACGGCCGTCGTCATACTGAATTGGAATACAGAGCGTTACCTGCGGGCGTTCCTGCCTTCTCTGGTGGCGTCTTGCCATGACGGCGCCGAAGTGATAGTGGCCGACAGCGGCTCCGGCGACGGTTCTCTCGATACTTTGCGGAATGAGTTTCCCTCTATCCGTACTATCCCGCTCGGAGCCAACTACGGCTTCACCGGAGGTTACAACCAGGCTCTTGCCGCCATCGATGCGGAGTACTACTTGCTGATCAATTCGGATATCCTGGTGAGTGACGGCTGGCTGGAACCGCTTGTGGCTTATATGGACAGCCACCGGGAATGCGGAGTATGCGGGCCCAAACTGCATGCCTTGCTGCCTTCGGGCGACGGCGGGTGGCAGCGGTGCGACCGTTTCGAGTATGCCGGAGCGGCGGGCGGATTCATCGACCGTTATGGCTACCCGTTCTGCCGCGGGCGGGTCCTTAAACGCACGGAAGAAGACTATGGACAATACGACGCTCCCGCCCGCCTGATGTGGGTGAGCGGGGCCTGTCTGCTCACGAGGGCTTCCCTGTGGCGTGAACTCGGTGGCCTGGACGACCGCTTTTTTGCGCATATGGAAGAAATTGATTACTGCTGGCGGGCCCAGTTGCGTGGCTGGACGGTAGCTGTAGTCCCGGAAAGCACAGTATGGCACCTTGGCGGAGGAACTCTTGCCCCCAGTTCCCCGTGGAAACTGGAACTTAATTACCGCAACAACCTCTTGCTGCTGGAAAACAATCTGCCGGCCACCATTGGCCCTGCATCGGCCCGCAGACGGATTTTTGTACGTCTGCTGCTGGACTGGGCGTCGGCGGCAGTGTACTTGCTCAGCTTCCGGCCGGCTTGTTTCATGGCTGTGGTGAAGGCTCACCGAAGCTACCGGAAACTGCGGGCCGGGCAGCCGCCCATACAGCTTGCAAGTGGACGGGTGAATGGATATGTGCGTATTTTTATTATCTTGCAGAGCCTTCTTCGCGGAGGCGGAATATTCAGATATTTAAGGCGATATGAAGATAGTCATTGAGGGCGCGGGAGAAATCGGTTCCCACCTCGCGAAAATGCTTCGCGCAGAAGCCAACGACGTTACCGTCATAGATAATGATCCCCGCAGGCTCAACGTCCTCGGCGGCTATGCCGACGTTGAGACTTTCCTGGGCAATCCCTCGTCCATCAAGACGCTTCGCGATGCCGGCGTTTCCAGGGCCGACCTCTTCATTGCGGTGTATCCTTTCACTACCCAGGAAGTGAATATCGTGGGAGCCCTGCTCGCCAAGCGGCTGGGGGCCAAAAGAGTTATAGCCCGCATCAACGACGAAGATTACCTGGCTGCAGAGAACCGTCTGTTGTTCAAGGAGTTGGGTATAGAGTTGATGTTCTATCCTGAAAAGAGCGCGGCGGATGAGATTGTGAATGCCCTGAAGCACGTCACTGCTTCCGATTCCATGGATTTCGCCCACGGACGCCTGCAGATTTCCGTTTTCAAAATAGACGAGGATTCTCCGATGGTGGACCTGAAACTGGAAGAATTCATCCAGACTATGACCCCGGAAGAGACTTCCTTGTTCCGAATTATAGCCATTTCCCGCGAGGACAAGACTATAATCCCCAAATTCGACACTAAGTTCCTCTTCGGCGACCTGCTGTTTACGGTATCCAAAAGGGAGGGCATGAAAAGTATCATAAAGTACTTCGGCAAGGCCGACAAAGCCGTCAGCCGGGTTATGATTCTGGGAGGAAGTCCTATAGGTGAGATGGTGGCCAGGACTATGGCACCCTGGATGGCGGCCGTGAAAATCATTGAAAAGGACAAGGCCCGTTGCATCGCTCTCTCGGAGCGCCTGCCGGATACCGTCATGATTGCCAACGGCGACGGTAGCAACTCAGATTTCCTGTACGAAGAGGGAATAAGGGACTACGATGCTTTCGTGGCGCTTACTGAAAGCGACGAGAGCAACGTGCTGTCTTGCGTGGTTGCCAAGAAGTTCGGAGTCCCCAGGACGGTCGCGGAAGTGGAGAATATCGAATATATCCGCCTGGCCGAGGAAATGGGTGTCGATACCGTAATCAACAAGAAACTGGTGACCGCCGGCAAGATTTTCAAGTTCACGCTTTCCGGTAAAGCTCGTTTCGTTAAGTATATGTCTGGAAGCAACGCCGAGATAATTGAATACACGGTGGCCCCTGGGAGCGCAATTACCAGGAAGCCGATCAAGGAGCTGAATTTCCCTGCAAACGCAATTATCGCAGGCGTGGTCCGCGGCAACGAATCTTTTATCGCAGTTGGAGATACCTGCATCGAAGACTATGACCGGGTAGCCATTCTCGCACTGCCTCAGACTATCAAGGAAATCGATAAGTTCTTCAAATCCTAACTTCCTGCCGCCGCTGCACCGGCCAAGAAGCCGGTGCAGAAGGCAATCTGTAGATTATAGCCTCCGGTGTCGGCGTCCAGGTCCAGGGCTTCGCCGCAGAAGAACAAGCCGGGAACCAGTCGTGATTCCATGGTTTTGGCAATCAGTTCGTCCGTATTGATGCCTCCGGCGGTTACTACCGCGCGCTCCCAACCAACGTATCCTTCAATGTCGAACTGCCACTCTTTCAGGGCTTTGGCTATGCTTACCAGATTCACCCATACTTTGGTTTCGGTGCGGCTCCGGCGTTGCAGGGTTATTATTTCCGGATGAGTGGCGGTGAAAGCGGGGATAAGGTCCCAGGGCATCAGTTTGCCAAGCAGTATCCTGCATCTTTCTTTTTCCCTTATCCGGCTGCTCCGTGGGTCCCGTGCTATTTCTTCCCAAAGATCTTTGACCCTTACGGTAAGTTCGGTCAAGCTTACGCCCGGTTTAAGGTCGAGCGACAGGGATACGCGGGAACCATTGATGAGAGATTTAACGGCCTTTCGGCTAAGCTGGAAGCCGAGAGGCCCCTCAATGCCGCCGTCGGTGAAATCTATGTCTCCGAACTCCTCCCCGGCAACCGTTCCCTGTACCAGGAGCCTGGCTCCGATGTTCTTCAGCTGTATGCCACAGAACTTGCTGCCGGTTTCGCTGAGCGGTGTATCCCGGGGGATATGGTGGGGAAGAGGAACTTCGTATCGATCCGGTATGGCGGGGCTGTCTGCATCTACGCTGCTCCCCTTATCTTGAATGGATAGCTCGCCGAAGGATTTGTAGCCCTTTGGAACCAAAGCCGTAAGAGAGGGAAACATCGGTGTAATGCTATGACCCAGGGCCTTCGCCCAGCGGTAGCCGTCTCCGGTGGATCCTGTTCCGGGGTATGACAAGCCTCCGGTAGCTATGATGAGCCTGGCGCATTTGTGGTCGCTGCCGTCGGACAGAATGACTTTGAAGCCGTCCGCTTCGTTGCCGCCGGAAAAGGGACAGCGCTCTATTGCGGCTACCTCCGCTTCGGTCTGCATAACCACCCCTGCACCATTGCATGCATTTACCAGAGTATCAACTACTTCGGATGAGCGATGGGAGGCCGGGAATGCACGGTCTCCCCGTTCTGTCACACATTCCATCCCGTAACTGCGGAAAAAGCCCATCAGTTTTTCAGGCGGCAAAGTATAAAAAGCGGAGCGGAGAAATCTTGAACCGGAGCGGATATGTGCCGAGAAGCTGTTCCAGTCTTTAAGATTTGTAAAATTGCATCGTCCTTTCCCGGTAATCATAATCTTGCGGCCGGGGCGGGCCATTTTTTCTAAAAGACAGACTCTCAAGCTCTTGCCTTTGTTGGAGGCCGTTTTGGCGGCGGAATATGCAGCCATTAGTCCGGACGCGCCGGCACCGATTACCAGAATGTCGTATTTCATCGTGTTGATAAACTGTTTACAAATATAAAGAATCTTTCTTTTATAGGTAAAGATATTTTTGTTAATTTTGCAGGTCTTTGGAATACTATTTTTGAAAAAAATATGAACAAAACAATTACACGATTTGAAGGCAGGGCTTACCAGGCCCCCTTCGCTGACGTTTCCGAGGTCCTTCCGGACGTCATCATCTGCGAAAGCGGTGAAACTGAAGACTGGACATTTGACAACGTAGAATTCTGAGCTATGAAAAGATTTTTCGCTATTTCCGGGCTGATGATGGCAGCCATCGCCGCCCTCTCAGGATGCAACAAAGAGATTGATGTCCAGGTTTCGGAAGACAACTTCAGCGTTGTAGCATCTCTGGATGCAAATACCAAGACAACGAACAGCGGCATGTCCACCTTCTGGGCGGAGAATGACGCCATTACTGTTTTCTACTCTGAAGCAGCCGGCTCTTATACCTCAGCCGGCAAATTTACGCTTTCTGACGGTGCCGGTTCCAAGCTTGGTACTTTCACCACAAGCACAGCCCCTGAACTGACCAGTTCCAAATATGACTGGTATGCAATCTATCCTTCCGGAGTCAAGTCTCCCGCTTCGGCCGATGCGGACGGCGGCTACACTTATGTAGGCGATACCCGCGGCCTCAAGCAATCGGAATATGCCTCCAAGAATGCCCTATGCGGTTCTGCCTGCCCTATGTACGCAGTTACCAAAGGAGTTTCCAAGAGCGCCACCCCGTCTTTTGCTTTCAAGCAGATTGCTTCCGTCATCGAGGTGAATGTGGTGAACAAGACCGGCAAGTCCCTCGTGGTCACTTCAGTTGAACTTGATGAAACGGAGTCGGGACAGGACATCGTAGGTTCATATTACATCGATTTCACTGGAAACGAGCCTGTGTTTACCGGCAGCGAAGGCTATGTGAAGACCGTTTCCGGAGCAAACATCACTTCTCCGGCCGAACTCGGTGCCGCCGATACCGCCAAGGTTTATCTGGTAGTCCGTCCCTATGCACATGACGCTTCCAAGGCGTTCACTCTGAATATTGCGGGTTCGGTTGACGGAAAAGCTGGAAATGCAGTGGTTAAACTGTATCCTACTGCCGCCCAAGGCGTTTTCTCCGCCGGCAAGATCAAGAAGGTTACGGCAAACGTAACTTCCATGGAACTTGCCAACGTGAGTTCCGTGACCGATGCCGTCGCTGCGCAGGATAACGATGACGTGGTGGTTGAAAACGCTATCGTCGCCGCCCTGACCAGCAGGGGTTTCGTCATCACCGACGGCTCCAGCAACGTCTATGTGTACCAGAATTCCGCACCTACAGTAGCTCTCGGGGACAAAGTCAGGGTGACTGCAAAGAAGACCACCTACTATGGCCTTCCCGAGCTTACAAGTCCTTCTGTCACCGTCATATCTTCCGGCAACAGCATCCCCAGGACAAAGTTGATCGACATCACCGGCTCTATTGATTCTTACTCTTCATCCACTGCTGATTATGTCACGGTGACCGGCCCTCTCACCAAGTCCGGTTCCACTTACGTGGTCACTCCCGAGGGCGCCCAGACCTTCAAGGCCTCCGCTTCCAACCCTCACTCTTCCATCGATCTGGCATCCGCAGTTGAAAAGAATGTTACCATGACCGGATATTTCAATACTATCCACAACGGTAACAAGTATGTTCAGATTATCGTCACCGATCTCCAGGTAAATGAGCAACCCGGTCCCGGTCCCGATCCCGTCTTCAACGGTACTACCGTCACGGTGAACATGAAAGAGTATTTTGACAGTCACGGCTATGCTACAGGTACCGTTTATGCCAACATCGACCTCTCTTCAGCGGTCCGTATGTCCACAACCGGCAATCCCAACTGCGGTGCTTTCTTCAGCAGCGGTGACGACTGGAGGCTCTACCAGAATCAGAACGGCAACGTCATCATTTCCGTGGCCAAGGGTTGCACCCTGTATTCCGTGAAGTTCACCTATGGTACTTCCAACGGCGGTGCGCTGTTCGACTCTTCCAACAACAAGTTGGAAAGCGACGCAGAGTTCGAGACCGGCGGTACTTCAGTAGAGTTTACTGTGGGCAATACAGGGGACGCTACCAACGGACAGGTGAGAATCAAGGCGGTCGAGGTTAAATATACCGGTAGCGGCACCCTGGATCCAATATCCGGACCTACCGAAACGGAGACTAAGATTACATTGGCCAACAACAAGAGCGTTTACATCGGTGAGACCGTCGAGCTTGGAGCCACTGTAAATGTCAACGCTACAATTACTTACGAGAGCGAGGATACATCCATTGCTACTGTGGACGCAAACGGCGTGGTTACCGGTGTGTCTGCCGGTCAGGTCAAGGTGTATGCCCGCGTTGCCGCAAATCCCGGTGTCTATACCGCAGATGAAAGGTATTGCAACGTCACTGTTTCCGAGAAGCCTGTCGCCCAGACCGGTACCTGGAAGGCAACTGCACTCAGCCAGATTGCTGACGGAGCCGAGTTCGTACTTGTATCCAATGTTGACGGCAGCTATTATGCCATCAGCAACGACAAATCTACGGGTACGGCTCCTTCCGCCGTTGCGGTTTCCGTTTCCGGCCAGAATCTTGCCTCCGCTCCTGCCAGCAATCTGGTTTGGAAGATGAAGAAAGTAAGTGGCGGGTACAATTTCCTGAAGGGCGACGATACCGAGAAGTGGTTGTACACTACCAAGTCCAATAACGGTCTGCGTGTCGGTACAGGCGAGAGCAATTTGTTCATTTTTGACAGCGCACTGGGATATTTGAAAGTGAACGACACCGAAGTTGACCGCTATATCGGAGTTTACAACAAGCAGGATTGGCGTGGCTATAAGCTAACCAATGACGCTGTTGCCGCCAACATTTCCAACCAGACTTTCACATTCTATGTAAAACAATAATAACCAAGTCTTATGGCTTACCAAAAAGTAACAACCACATCTTACGGTTCCAGGATGAAGAACGCCCTCAGCGGCGTCGGAATGGGCTTTGTCATGCTCATTGCAGGTACTATCCTGCTGTTCTGGAACGAGGGCCGAACGGTCAAGACTACCCGTATGCTCAAAGAAGCGCAGAAGGTATGTGTAGAACTCGGAGACCCTGCCCAGGTAAACCCTGAGATGAACGGCAAGATGGTGCACGCAAGCGCTTTTGCTGCTACGGACGACATCCTCACCGATTCTCAGTTCGGCATCTCCCTCAATGCTGTCAAGCTTATCCGTAACACTGAGTATTACCAGTGGGTCGAGCACCAGCATTCCGAGACCCGTGACAAAGTAGGCGGAGGGCAAGAAACTATCACGACTTACACCTACAGCAAGGAGTGGGTGAGCACCCCCGTGAACTCATCTTCTTTCGAGGATCCGCAGTACAAGAACATCGACAACAACATTCTCCTCAAGGTCGAAGACAAGACTTGGCAGGCTGAACATGTAAGCTTCGGCGCATACCGTATGCCCGAGGGCCTCATTGCCCAGATGAACGACACCAAGCCGTTCGAAATCCAGCTCGCCCCCGAGGTCGTGGATCAGTATGAGAAGGAGTTCCACAGGGTTTACAATGTGAGCAGCGACCAGTCGTTTGTACACACCAGCTCCAACCAGCTTTACTTCGGCGTGAATCCCGGCCAGCCTACCGTCGGCGACGTCCGCGTCACCTACGAGAAGGTTCTCCCCGGCGACGTATCTATTCTTGCCGTAGTGAATGGTGATACTTTCGAGAAGTTTACCGCCAAGAACGGTTATTCTTTGATGACCCTGACCGACGGTACCGTGGGTATGGACGGTATGTTCGAGACTGAACATTCTTCCAACAAGACTATGGGCTGGATACTCCGTCTGGTCGGCTTTTTACTTGTATTCTTCGGATTCAAGAACATCTTCGACATAATCACCCAATTGCTCAAGGTGCTTCCGTTCCTGGCCAATATCGCCGGCCTTGGCGTGAACCTCGTGGCAGGTGTACTGGCACTGGCATGGACTCTGGTGGTGGTTGCCATCGCCTGGCTGTTCTATCGTCCGGTGCTCGGAATTATTCTGCTGGTTGCCGCAGGCGCCCTTATCTGGTACCTTGGCAAGAGGAGCAAGGCTAAAGCCGCCGCTGCACCGGCAACTGCCCCCGCAGCGCCGCAAGCTCCCGCAGGTCCTGAGACTCCTGCCGAGCAGTAAGCGCTCAGTTTTATAATTGATTTAATCCCCCGCATCCGATTGCGGATACGGGGGATTTTTTGACTACGACCAAGCGGCTTTGTACAAATGGACCTAAATGGATTTGTGATTGAAGGAACTCGGTATTACTTTAGCGGTATGGAAAAGAAATTGAGTAGCATCCTCATCGTACTGTGCGTGTTGTCCTGCTCACTGACATCAGCACAAAGCCTGCCTTCCGTAAAACTGTCCGATGTCTCGGGCAAGCAGGTAACGACGTCTTCCCTGATCGATCACAAGACCCCTTTTGTGGTTTCTCTTTGGCTGACTACATGCAAGCCCTGCCTCAAGGAACTAGAAGTCTTGTCTGACGAGGCTTGTGACTGGGACGCCGGATTTCCACTTCGAATTTACGCTGTCTCGCTTGATGACAGCCGCTCACTTCAGCGCGCCGTCGCCATGTCTCAGGGGCAGGGCTGGGAGGGCATAGTACCGCTCTTCGATTCCAACGGATACCTGCGCCGCGCCTTAAATGTCAGTGTGGTGCCGCAGGTGTTCGTGTACGACAAGGAGGGTACGCAGGTTTACACCCACATAGGATACCATCCAGGAGACGAATCTACGCTCCTTTCGGAACTGCGCAAAGCCGCCGGCAAATGAGACTACTGTTGTCACTGATGCTGCTTTCCGCACTCTTTCCTGCCCGGGACAACAACCCCGGGGAGTTCAAGGTATTTTTCGAAACCCGCACGATACGATATGTCCCCGACTCTGTTACCGGCGACGCTCTTTCTAAATGGGGGTCAAACAATTACGCAAAACTGGACTGGCAGAAGGATTCTCTTTCCGCTGGTTTGCAGCTCGAATGGTATCCCCGGGCTCTGGCTGGTTATCCTGCGGAGCTCAAGGGCTTCGCGTTCGGCGGCTTATTCGCGGCATGGAAGCACAAGGGGTTTGAGCTTACGGCAGGCAGTTTCTACGAGCAGCTTGGCAACGGTCTGCTGTTGCGCTCCTGGGAGGACCGAGATATGGGCATAAACAATAACTTGACAGGTGCAAGGGCCCTCCTCAGCCTGGGGCGCTGGGATTTCAAGCTTTTTGCAGGGGCGCCTAAATATGGTGTGCTGCCCACAGTCAACAGTGCAGTCGGGGCCTTTGACATCGGAGTGCAGGCACTCGATTTTATGCGATTCGAGCTCAGCGTAATGGACCGTATGACCTTAAGGCCGGATCCCGGGATTCAGCTTCTTGCTTCTTCCGGAGGCTTTGAGCTACCGGGGCACGTCCCGGGCTGGTCAGCCCGCGCTCAATTCTCCGCCGGTGGATTCAATGCCAAGGCCGAATATGTCGGCAAGGGCGAGGATTTCTACGCAGAGCAGCTCCCCGGCGCGAGAGAAAGTTACCGGCTCAATAGGGGCAACGCCCAAATGCTTGAGCTGAATTATGCCACCGGTCCCTTCTCCGGTACTCTTACTTTCAGACGCCTGGAGAATATGACCTCACGCATATTCCTTAGCACGGGGAGCCCCTCGGTCGCCAACACGCTCAATTATCTTCCGTCGCTTTGCATGCAGCAGACTTATTTGCTTGCAGGACTCAACCCATATGTGACCTTTGCGGACGGCGAGGCCGGGCTCCAGGGAGATCTGTATTACAATTTCCGCAAAGGGACTGCACTTGGAGGCAGGTATGGGATGAAACTGCATGTGGGTGGAAGCTGGATCCAGGCCCTGCCATGCGCACTGCCGGACAGGGATGTGTGGTATCTTGCCTACCGCGACATCAATATCGACCTCGAGAGGCGCTGGAGCCGCAGTCTCAAGACTACCATGTTTGTCTCAATTCAGGAGAATTCGCCTACGCATGGCAATCGCAAGGCTACGAATGCTCAGAACGTATTCGTGTTCGATGCCCTTTACAGGTTCTCCGGCACAACTGCTTTGAGAATGGAGCTTCAGTACCTGTATTCCCAGGAGCTTACACGGGACTGGATAGCAGCTCTTGCCGAACTCACTGTAGCTCCCCATTGGAGTGTCACCCTTAGCGATATGTACAATCACGGCAGTACCGGCGACCACTATTTCAGCGTAGCCGCTGCGTATTCTCTCAATTCATTCAATATAGCGTTCACCGCCGGTCGCAGCAGGGAAGGCTTCGTATGCTCCGGGGGTGTCTGCCGTTGGCAACCGGCATTTTCCGGAATCGGCCTCCGCCTTCAATGGTCAATATGATGCTTATGAAGAAGTTCCTTATATGTCTTGCCATTTTTGCGCCGTTGTTCTCTTGCGTCGGGCAGAAAGATGACCCCGAGCCCATTGTGGAACCGGAGCCGGACATCGACGTACCCGTACCGGAGCCTGATAATGACGGTCCCTTCCTGGCAAAAAGCCTGGTACTCGATTTCACAGGCACATGGTGTGTTAACTGCCCCAAGATGCAGGCTGCCATACAAGACGCGTCTGCTGAACGGCCGGGACGCCTGGTCAGCGTCTCAGTGCACTGCCTGCCCATTGATCCTATGTCGCTGGGCACTGTAAGCACGGCACTTGCTGCACGATTCGGCGTCAGCGCGTATCCGTCCGCAGTGGTTGACCTGGACAAAGAGTCCCTTATCTCCACAACTTCCTCCGTACTTATCCTGAACCAGTGTGACAGGCTGATGGAGAAGCGGGGCGTGTCCTCCGGAATCAGGATTTCAACAGCACAAAGCGGGGAGAGCGGCTTTGAGGTAAGCGTCGAGGCCAGCGTGGCACAGGACGGAGATTTCAGTTTCAGCTTATTGCTTCTGGAGGATGGCATCACTGCGCCCCAGACCGGGGCCGGCGGCGATTATGTACACAACGATGTCTTGCGTGAGTGGATTGACTGCCCGGAATCATTCCCCGGAAAACGTACCGGAGACGTTTTCAGCACGTCCGCGGCTCTCCCGGGCCATTCAGGGATGCGAGTTGCCGTATTGCTCATGCGGGACGGTCTGCTTGACAACGCTGCGGTATGCGTACTCGGGGAAAGTATTGACTATTTATACGATAAAATATGAAAAACAACTATCAGACGCCGGACTCGCAGTTCGAGGAACTGCCCTTGTCCCAGATGATCTGCGACTCGCTTGTCGGAGGTCTCGAAGAAACCATTGATGACCCTATCTAACAGCAAGAGGACCGTATTATGAAAAAACAGATTCTTTCTTTTTTAGCTATTCTTGCGATTGCAGCCTGCCAGAGAGAAATGGCGGAAGTTCCAACAGAAATACCAGAGGTACAGACCGTTATACACGCCGTATGCAGTGACGACAGCCCCGAAAGCCGCACCGTGCGCCAGGAAAACGGCAAGGTGTTTTGGTCCCCCGACGAAGAAATCAGCGTTTTCCAGGGAGACATGCAAAACGGAGGCAGAAAATTCATTTCCACCAACAGCAGTCCGCAACCTTCTGCCGACTTCCTTGGCAGCCTCCCTTCCGGCTCCGGAAACTATTGGGCCCTGTATCCTTATAGCAGCGCAGCAAGGTGCAACGGCGGCAATTACATCGTCACTGATTTTACCCATCTTCAGAAAGGCGTAGCGGGCACTTTCCCCGACGACCTGTACATTGCCGTCGCCCGCTCAAGTACCACGGATATGAGCTTTAAGCATCCGCTGGGCGGTATCAAGTTCTCCGTAGTCAGCAGCGGTATCAAGAGAGTTACCCTCAAAGCGACCGGAGGCGAAGGACTCACCGGAGACCTGCTCGCCCTTGACTTCGATTCCAACGGCAATGCCTTTGTAGGCGCAGCCTGGGATACGTGGGATTACATTGAACTTGAGCCTGCAGACGGCGGCACCTTCGTGCCGGGACAAGCATATTATTTCATCACCATCCCAGTCACCATGGCCCAAGGCTTCTCGCTCATAATGGAAAGGAACGATGGTACCGTGCTTACACGCAATGTGGACAAATCGGTCACAGTCTCAAGAGCAGCCTTCCGTACGCTCATGGATGCCGACAATGGGCTTCCATGGATAACACCGAAGCTGTCCTATTCGCCTGATTCTGCTACTGTGAACGCCATGGGCGGTTCCTTCACGATTACAGTTAACACAATGGGCAGCTACCACGTAGACATCGCTGACGGCGCCTGGCTCTCTGCATTCGGAACCGAGGGCAATCCAAAGTTCGGATGTAAGCATTTCTTCAAAGTCGAACCTAACACCGGAGCGGAGCGCATGGCGGTAATAACTGTCTGCGACGATTCCAACTGTTATCCCGTCATAATCACCCAGAGAGCCGCAACAGGCATAAAGAGTATCGCACATCATTCTCTCGGTATGCGTTTCACCGCCACCTGGTGCGGATGGTGCCCTACTATGAACGAGTCTTTCGGGCTTGCGAAGGAGCAGCAGGGTGACAGATTTGAAATAGTCAACCTGCACACATCCAGCAGCGCTCTCGCGTTCAGCGGATCAGCACAGCTGGAGAGCAGGTATCAGGTGAGCGGTTTCCCCACAGGCATGGTTGACGGCAGAGTAAGCATCGCAAATTACACCAACACCAGCTACACCGCCTCACTCATCGGACAGGCAATCAATGAAACTGAACAGAATTATCCCACAATGTCGTCGATAGGCATCAGTTCTACCATGACGGGTAATTCTCTTAGCGTAAACGTGAATGTATACACCCGTGAGCCCGGTGATTACAAGCTTACAGTCCTGCTGCTCGAAAACGGCATAGTCAAATCGCAGAGCGACTTCGTAAACGGCACCCAGAGCAATTACGTCCACGACAACATTGCGCGCCTTTGCGTCAATGGCTCCATCTTGGGCAGTCAGTTCACAGTTACAGACTTCGATGCCACGCAAGACTTCAACTACAACGTCACCGTCCCGTCCGGATACAATTCCGATAATCTGCACATCCTGGCATACGTCCAGGTTCCTTTCGGCTTCCAGAAACCTATTCAGTCCGGCAACTACGGCGATTGGTATATCGACAACTGCCGCAAGGCCGATATAGGCAAGAGCGTCGGAATAGAGGTTAAATAAGCATAATCTCCCTGCCAAAGTGCACCTGATGAACTGGGGCGGGGGTAAAAAAAACAAAGAAGGTGCCGGCTGGTTCGTCTGGCCGGCACCTTGTAATTTGAGCAGGATAAGGGAGTCGAACCCTCCTCCTTGGCTTGGGAAGCCAATGCACTACCGATGTGCTAATCCTGCTTGTGTGTGCAAAGATACAAAAAATTCGTATCTTCGCAAGATATAAGCATTATTTACCAGCTTCCCTGATGAACCAGATTTCAGATAACAGCCGCCGCATTGCCAGAAATACAGTTTACCTGTATATACGCATGCTGGTGATGATGGTCATCGGACTTGTGACGTACCGGGTAATCTTCCGGGCCCTGGGGGTCAGCGATTATGGCGTATATAGCGCCGTCGGCGGCGTGGTGACTATGTTTATGCTGGTGATGGGGACCGTAAATTCGGCAGTGATGCGTTATATCACTGTAGGTCTTGGAAAAGGGGATCCGGACAAGCTCAGGACCGTTTTCTGGACCAGCGTAGTCATAATGGCGGCCTTCTCCGCTCTGATTGTGCTGCTCACGGAAACCCTCGGATTATGGTATCTCCATAACAAGATGGTAATTCCGGACGGCCGTATGGGTGCGGCGGAAGTGGTGCTGCACAGTTCGGCCGCTATAATGATGATAAGTCTGTTGACCGTCCCTTACCAGTCCGTGATAACGGCCCACGAGCATATGAGCGCTTATGCTTACATAAGCATATGCGAGGCGGTTATCAAGCTCGCCATTGCCTTTCTTGTCGCTTCCTCCGGGGCGGATAAACTGGTAACGTACGCGCTGTGCCTCATGATTGCAAGTATTCTTGTCCGCGGCTCGTTTGTGCTGTACTGTTACAGGCATTTCGATGAGTCGCACGGCCCCGTACGCTATGACTTGTCGCTGGTTAAGGAAATGGGCGCCTATGCGGGGTGGAATTTTCTGGGTTCCGGCGCCCATATGCTTAACACCCAGGGTGTCAATCAGTTGATGAATATCTTTTTCGGGGTAGGGGTCAATGCGGCCAGGGGAGTGGCCGACAAGGTGGACCAAGTTGTGCGTCAGTTTGCCACCAATATAGCTTTCGCTTTGAATCCCCAGCTTACGAAATCATACGTTTCCGGTAATAAAGAGTATTCCTTTTCCTTGGTGTGCAAGGGCTCAAAATACTATTTCTGGGTGCTCTGGGTACTTATAATACCCTTTTTGACGGATGCGGAGACCATTCTCCGTCTGTGGATTGTGGACTATCCTCCTCAGGCTGCCATATTCACCCGGCTGGCCCTCCTCTGCTTTCTAATCGACTTTACCCCGGCGACACTGAATACACTGGAGCAGGCAAACGGACGCCTGCGCCGGTATTACTTGATAACCAGCGGTATAGCTGTATCGTGCTTCGTCTTCTCGCTGGTCGCCGATAAACTCGGAGCTCCATCCTGGAGCGCTTACGTCATCTATTTAGCGGTATATGTTCTCAAGGCAGCAGCCATGCTGCTTGTAGCCCATTGTGATACAGGCTTTCCTGTCAGGCTCTACCTGCGTACTGCGGTATTGCCCATGTTTGCCGTGATCGTGCCATCTTTATTGGCCGTATCGCCCCTGTATTTCTTTGCCCCTCAGGCATGGTGGCGTTTCATAGCGGCCGCTGTTGCCGGCGTAGTCTCTTCGGCGGCCGGAATATGGCTGTGCGGCCTCTCGGACGGCGAAAAGCAGTTCATTTTATCAAAAGTCAGACGCGGATGAAAACCAAACTGTTATATATCTTGGTCAGCAGCTGTTCGGATGTGTATCTGGAACAGGCATACGTGAGTGCGTTCAGTGCAGCAAGACATAATCCCGAGGCACAATTGGTGCTTTTGACAGACAAAGTCACCGCTGATGGATGGCTGGGGGAGAGTCCCCTCGGAGCGGCACTAAAGGCGCTTTTTGGCGAGATTATAGTAGCGGAGCTACCATCCGGTCTCTCGCCTATGCAACGTTCCCGTATCCTTAAGACAGGGATGCGCGGCTATGTAGAAGGAGACTTTTTGTTCATAGATGCCGACACGGTAGTGGCCCGTCCGCTGGCAGCGATTGATACATGGGAGGCTGACCTGGCGGCAGTGCCTGACTTGCACAGCACTTTCGCCGGCCATCCTCACAGGCAGGCCACCATCAATATGTGCAAAAAGCTGGATTACGACCCCTCCCATGATGATTTTTACTACAATTCAGGGGTGATGCTGGTCCGGGATACTCCTGCCAACCATGAGTTCTTCCGGCAATGGCAGCAGAATTATCTTTCAGGCTACAATAACGGCATCAAGCCGGATCAGCCATCCCTGGCCAAAACGGCGCACGGTGCTTCCATAAACCGGCTTCCTGACGCATGGAACTGTGAGGCGCAAAACGGTGTACGTTATCTTCGGGATGCCTATATAGTCCATTATATGGTTACCAATATAGGAAGCGGGCCGCAGGATAAGCTGTTTCTTCTAAACGATCCAGAAGTGCTGCTTAAAATGCGCGGGAAAGGTTGTATCACCGATGAAATCATGGCAGTTGTCGAGGATCCGTTCAAAGGTTATGCCCCGGTTACCCAGGTATTCGCCGGTCCGGATTTGTACTTTTTCCGCACCCGGCGCTACCGTTGGCTCCGCCGCCGTTACGAACCTGGTAAGTTTTCTATATTGGAATTCATTCTAAAAGTAAAGGACCACCTATGCCGAAAGTAAGTGTAATAGTGCCCTCCTATAATCTTGGCCGCTTTCTTCCGGAGACTCTTCAAAGCCTTGTGAATCAGAGTTATTCGGACTGGGAGTGCATAATCGTGGACAATGGCTCAACGGACAATTCCCTTGAACTTGCCTCGGAATTCGTGTCTTCGGATTCCCGTTTCCGGCTGGAAGATATGAAGACCAATGCGGGTGTGGCTGCGGCACGCAACAGGGGTATTGAGCTGGCTGTCGGAGAGTACCTCTTGTTTTTGGATGCCGACGACCTACTGGCTACACATTACATGGGAGATGCCGTAGCCGCGCTGGATGCGGACCCTTCACTAGCCGTAGTTTACGGGCGGGCTCTTCGTTTCGGCGCCCAGAAAAGGTGGGATATTCCGGAGTTCTCTATGGATACCATGCTTGCCAGCAATTGCCTGTATATCAGCTGTTTCATTCGCGCACGAATGCTGAGCGGCGCCCGGTTTGACAGTTCTTTTACGGCCGGGTTGGAGGATTGGGATTTCTGGCTCTCGTATCTTGGAAGCATAGATAATCCAAAGGTATTGTGCTTGCCTTCGGTATGCTTCTATTACCGCACCCGGCGTCATTCCCGTAACCGTGGCGTCAGCGACGAGGCCCTGAAATCCATCCGGAGGTCCTTGTGGGAAAAGCATAAGGACTTATATGCCAAGTACTTCTGCGACCCTTTGCAGACCATAGAGTACCGCCGTTTGCACACTTCCTTCGTCAAGGCTTCCAAGTGGTCGCTGGCTTGGAAGTTGCGTTTGTTGTACCGTAAGATCTGCAGATGAAAAGAGTACTCGCCATCATAGTTTCGTACAACGGCCGGAACTGGCTGGAACGCTGCTTGTCTTCCGTGGCCGGGGAGGCTGACTTGTTCGTATGGGACAATGCTTCAAGGGACGGAAGCGCGGATTACGTGGCGTCTGCTTTTCCTCAGGCCAGGCTCATCAGAAGCAATGAAAATCTGGGCTTCGCCCTGCCTAACAACAGGGGCTTCGAATATGCCTTGCAGACAGGTTACGAGTATGTTTACCTGCTTAACCAGGATGCTTGGCTGGAGGCGGGAGCTCTTGATAAATTGGTTTCCGCGGCTGATGCCCATACGGAATTCGGTCTGCTTAGCCCTATGCAGATGCAGAAAGGCTGCTCCATTCCGGACCTGCAGTTCGGAAAGATTCTCAGCAGGGCGGAACGCGGTGGGGAACTTGTAGAGGTAAAGCGGCTGATGGCTGCCCACTGGCTGATTTCAGTTGCCGCATTGAAAAAGGTGGGCTTGTTCAACGACGTCCTGTTTCCTTTATGGGGGCAAGACGATGACTGGTGTAACCGTCTGCGTTACTGCGGGTGGAAAGCCGGCATAGTTACCGGCGCCATGGCAGTTCATGACCGGGCGCAGCGCAGGGAAACGCTGGATGTGATGGTAAAGCGTAACTACTATACGGCTTCGCTGGTACGGCTTGCAGACCCTGGGCGGGCATTCCCGGTGCAGATTGCATATGTTTTGCTGTTTACTCTGGTCAAGTCGTTGAAATACCGCAGTTTCATGCCGTTCAGGTATCTGAAGTCCATGTTCGGGCAGATCCCGGAGCTCCGAGCGGCACGCAAAAGGGCAAAGAATAGCTGAACGTTTGCGCGTGTGCTAAATATTGTGTAACTTTGTATGATTTAATCCAAAGTTCGCAATATGGCAATTTCAAACATACTTAAGTCTATTTTCGGTTCCAAGGCCGACCGTGATTACAAATCCGTAAAGCCGATCCTGAATAAGATTCTTGCGGTGTATCCGGAGATCGATTCTCTCTCCAACGATGACCTGCGTGCCCGCTCCGCCGCCCTGCGCGAACGCCTCCGCGGCGTGGAAGCCCCTTTCGAGGAGAGGATGGCGCAGATTCGTGAGGAACTCGGCAAGGATATTCCCATAGGAGAGAAAGAAAAGCTCGCCACCGAGTCGGACAAGCTGGTAAAAGACGAGGATGATGCTATTGAAGCCTGTCTTACCGAGATTTTGCCCGAAGCTTTCTCCATTGTCAAAAGTACCGCCCGCAGGCTTAAGGAGAACGAGTCCATTGAGGTGACTGCTACTCAGTTCGACAGGGATATTTCCGTGAATCACGATTTCGTTACGATTGACGGAGACAAGGCAATTTATCGCAACCATTGGGTGGCCGGAGGCAACGAGGTAACCTGGGATATGGTGCATTACGATGTCCAGCTCATAGGCGGTATAGCCCTGCACCAGGGGAAGATAGCCGAAATGGCGACCGGTGAAGGCAAAACCCTCGTGGCTACTTTGCCGGTGTTCCTGAACGCTCTTGCCGGCAAGGGAGTGCACGTAGTTACAGTGAACGATTATCTGTCCAAGCGTGACTCCGAGTGGATGGGCCCTTTGTATATGTTCCACGGACTCAGCGTGGATTGTATCGACAAGCACCAGCCCAACTCCGACGCCCGCAAGCGTGCCTACGATTGCGACATAACCTTCGGTACAAACAATGAGTTCGGCTTCGACTACCTGAGGGACAATATGGCTATTGCCAAGGAGGACCTGGTGCAGCGCAAGCATCATTATGCCATCGTGGACGAGGTTGACTCCGTGCTTATCGACGATGCCCGTACCCCTCTCATCATTTCCGGACCTGTACAGAAGAACAATGACGACGATGCCCAGTATGCTGAATACAAGCCGTACGTGGAAAAGCTGTACCTTGCCCAGCGTCAGCTCGTCAACCAATGCCTGAATGAAGCCAAAAAGCTCATTTCCGCCGGAGACGAGCGGGAAGGCGGCAAGCTTTTGCTCCGTGCCCACAAGGGCCTGCCCAAGTACCAGCCGCTCATCAAGTACCTCTCCGAGCCCGGTATAAAGGTCATACTCCAGAAGACCGAAAACTACTATATCCAGGATAACGAGAAGGAGATGCCGGTCATCACCGACCCTCTCTATTTCGTTATTAACGAGCAGCTTCACTCCGTGGTGAAAACCGATAAGGGAGACGCCATGCTGGCCGGCCAGGTAGGTAACGAAGATTTCTTCGTGCTGCCTGACGTCGGCGCCCGTACTGCGGAAATTATGCAGGGTGAGGGCACTCCGGCCGAAAAGCAGGCCCGGAAGGATTCCTTGATGGAAGAATTCTCCCTGAAGAGCGAGCGGGTGCATGTGGTGGAGCAGCTCCTGAAGGCCTATGCCATGTTCGAGAAAGATGTGGACTACATCATTTCCGAGGACGGCAAGGTGAAAATCGTGGATGAATCTACCGGCCGTATAATGGAAGGCCGCCGCTGGAGCGATGGCTTGCATCAGGCGGTAGAAGCCAAGGAGAATGTGAAGGTGGAGGCCGCCACCCAGACTTTCGCCACCATTACGCTTCAGAACTATTTCCGTATGTATCACAAACTTGCAGGTATGACAGGTACTGCCGAAACGGAGGCCGGAGAGGTCTGGAGCATTTACAAGCTGGACGTGATGGTAATCCCTACCAACCGCCCCGTCATACGCGACGACCAGGACGACCGCATCTACAAGACGAAGAAGGCCAAGTATGCCGCCGTAATCGACAGGGTGGCCGAACTTTCCGCCGCTGGACGGCCGGTGCTGGTGGGTACTACGGACGTGGAAACCTCTGAACTTCTCTCCCGTATGCTCCGTATGCGTGGAATCCGTCATAACGTTTTGAATGCCAAGGAACATGCAAGGGAAGCTGAAATCGTCGGCCAGGCCGGACAAAGTTCTACCGTCACCATCGCTACCAATATGGCGGGCCGTGGTACCGATATCAAGCTGTCCCAGGAAGTGAAGGATGCAGGCGGTCTTGCCATCATAGGCACCGAGCGTCACGATTCCCGCCGGGTGGACCGTCAGCTCAGGGGCCGTGCCGGACGTCAGGGTGACCCGGGCTCGTCAACCTTCTATATCTCCCTGGAAGACAAGCTGATGCGTCTTTTCGGCTCGGAACGTATAGCCGGCGTGGTGGACAAGATGGGTATGAGGGACGATGAGGCGCTTGTAAGTTCCATGCTCTCCGGGGCCATAGAAAACGCTCAGAAGAAAGTGGAGGAGAACAACTTCGGAATCCGTAAGCGCTTGCTGGAATACGACGATGTGATGAACTATCAGCGTGAAGCAATCTACTCCCGCCGACGCAATGCAATCTCGGGTGAGAAGGTGGAAATTGACCTCCAGAACATGATGGTGGACTCCGCATCCGTTTTTGTGGACAAATGTGAAGGTATGAGCAGCGAAGAGTTCCGCGAGAGCCTGATGGCGCGTTATTCCATCGATTTGGATATCGAGCAGAAAGAGTTCGAGAGAATTAAGAAACCGGAACTCGTGCGCAGGATCTGCGACGTGATGCAGGATGCCTACCGTCGCCGCATGGAGGGACTGGACGAGAAGCTTTATCCTATAGTGAAAGAGGTCTATGAGAAGCAAGGCTCGATGTATCAGAATATTGCGATTCCTGTTTCGGACGGTCGCAAAGTGATCAACCTATCCGTGAACCTGGAAAAAGCTTATCAGAACGAGGGTAAGGAGATATCCAAGACCTTGAGCAAGAATATCATCCTGTACCAGATCGACGAGCACTGGAAAGAGCATCTGCGTGACATGGACGATCTCAAGCAGAGCGTCCAGAATGCAACGTATGAGCAGAAAGACCCTATAGTAGTTTACAAGCTTGAAAGCTACAATCTGTTTTCCGAGATGCTGGAGGCGCTGAACCAAGATGTGCTTTCCTTCCTCTTCCGTGCTTTTGTACCTCTGTCAGACCGCAGTCAGCCGCCCCAGAGGGCAATGCAGCGTAAACCCGACATGTCCCAGATGAAGACTCAGCACAACGAATTGAGTACTAACGGAGAACAGAAAGCCAATACTCCCGTGAAGGTAGAGAAGCGCGTGGGACGTAATGACCCTTGTCCTTGCGGAAGCGGCAAGAAATTCAAGAACTGCCACGGAAAGGACTTGTTCTAGAGCCTGCGCAGGTTGAACAGCTTGTTGCTGCTCATGTTATAGATGAAGTCGAAGCACCTGTATTCCAGGTGCTTTCCTTTTTTCCTGACGCAGTGTGTCACGCAGTCCGGACAGAATCCCATGTTCAGAAGTTCCGGCATGGGGCAGGTGGAAGTCTTGAGCCTGAATAATTGCCCTAGTATGGAATAGTTCCGGTCAAGGCTCTGTATTGTGCTGTTGTAGAGCCTGTTGTGTATGCTGCGAATCTGCCCGTGGTATTTACTCTTGCAGGCAGTGGTGCAGAATTTCTTGTCCGTGCGGCCATAGAGCGGTTCTCCACACTCAAGGCAGTGCCGCGGTTCGTCAGCTGGTTCGATTTTATACATGGCCCAAATATCGTCAGCGCGGACAACAAGTGCAAGGAAGTCTAAAAAACGTAAATTAGATTTTGCTGATTCTTTCTGATAAAGAACAATTTGCGAACAAAAAAACAGATGCCGGATTTTTACTGGAAGGCAGCGAAAACAATAAGAATCATAAATAATCAGGCCTGGCAGTTCATATCTTGCAGTTATTAGGGAATAATGCTTTTCCTTTGCATCCGGGTCGAAGGCCGAAGCCGCCGGGAAACCCGCCAAAAGACTTAGATAATGAAGAACTCTATGGAACAGATTAACAAAATCGAGTTGCTCGGAATCGTGGGCAATGTGCGCCTGCAGTACATCAATGACAGGCAGATGGCAAAATTCACCCTTGTTACCAACAGGGCGTACAAGAATAAGCTGGGGGAGCCGGTCATCGAAACCCAGTGGCACAATGTGACTGCGTTCGAGGGCAAGAACGTGCAGAACCTGGACAAACTTACCAGAGGAGGTGCTGTGCATCTGTGGGGGCGCCTCCAGGTTCAACGCTATACCGGAGAAGACGGTTCGGACCGTACCTATGTTGACGTATTGTGTTCAAGGCTTAACATCCTCCCCGAGGAAACGGAAGTGCAGTACGAAATGTAAACGGCAGGGCGATGCGACAATCAATTATTATTCTTTCGGCATTGCTGCCTGCGGCTTTGTCTCTCGGCTCGTGCTCGGTCAAGGAGAACCGCAGCGCATGTCCCTGCGAACTGATTGTCCGCCCTGAAGAAGCGCTCAAGACAGACGGGAACGTGCTGGTGTCCGTTGTTCAGGATGGGGAAGTGGTGAAACAGGGAATGCTCAGCGGAGAGGACTTCGAAAGCGGCAAGTGCCGTTTGTTTGTGAAGCGGCGGCCTTCGGTAGTTACGGTATTCACCGGAATAACGTCTATGAGCCCTCTGCCCGGCGAAAAGCTGGATATAAAGTACGACAATGAGTGCGATGAGGTTTACAGCTGCAGCCAGCAGAAAGAACTGGACGGGGATGTCTGCGACTGCCCCCTCAGTTTGCATAAGAATTTTGCCAGGCTAAATCTCACCATCCTGAATCTTCCTGAAAACTCCGGAATATGCGTCAGCGGTACTGTGAGAGGCTATGACCTGATGTACGCCGCACCTTATGAAGGAGTATTCAATTGCTATCCGGTACTTGCTGAAGGCACGAACGATTGCTGTATAAGGTTGCCTCGTCAGGTAGATGACAAACTTACCTTGTCAATTATGAAAGATGGGGAGGTATTGAGGACTGTATTGATGGGGAGAATGATAGCGGCTACTGGCTATAGCTTTGAAGATGAGGATCTTATGGATATCTCCATGACTCTGGACATGGAAAAGGCTCAGGCTTTGCTGGGCCTGGAAGACTGGGAGCAGGTGATATTCCAGCTGGACAAGTAAGCGGCGATAATCTGTCTTGTCCTGGAGTTAACCGAGAGGTCTTCGGCTTTGGCACCCTTGGCGATTGTAAGTCCTCCGCATACATCGACGCCCAGGATTCGGTGCCCCGATGCAATTGTGCCCAAATCCGAAAGGAGTTCATCCAGGCTCTTCTGCCCCTGGTCCCAATCGGTACGGGCAAATTGCCGGGGCATTATATCCATGTCTATGGAAAGATAGACGGGCAGGTCTCCGGGGATATCCCGGATATTGAGATAGTCTGCCTTCATCAAGGGAAGTTCTTCGCGGGCGCGCCGCACCCAATTTCCGCAGCTAAGCAGCCCGCCGAAGGCACTGTCCTGATCATCGGAATGCTTGTCGAACAGCGCCAGAATAAAGGGCTCGGTAATCTTTTCCATCCATAACTTGCTGATATAGTGATAGTCTCCTGTGTCTATCCAGTGCACTGCCTGTACTGGAAGGGAGGCTATCGCTTCCCTGATTACGGCCTCGGCTTCCTTTGAACAGTAACAGCAGCTTCCTTCAGTGCCCTCCAACCCTACTGACAGGGATTCCGGAAGTGAGCAAGCTTCTTCTTTAAAAACGCCGCTGATGTTAATAAATATGTTCATAACTTGAACAAATCTAAAAAAAATTTCTTAAATTTGCCCACTGTACACCTGTGAATAGCATTTTTTTGATGGAAACGGCGGAACTGTTCCCTCTTGATCCGGAGAAGGTTTATTACTCGATGGACGAGCTGACGCTCGACACCGATGAAGGTCTTGTCACAATGAGAGTCGGGGCCTGGCTCAATGCCGACCCTGTCCGCATCCATCAGATGATAGTTAAGGAAAAGGTGCTGCAAGTTGATAGTTTTGAGGTACTTAACCCTCTTGTCAGCAAGCTTCGCAGAGCCGACCCCGAGTATTATAAACGATTCATGGGGCTTCAGCTTATTATCGATTATCCGGGTTATTCCACAGGCATACTGGCCAAGATACCTTACGAAAACGACCCTGTCGGTTTTTACAAGTGGTGGAGAAAAGGAAAGCATGAAGACAAGGTGTTCCTGTCGCTGGGGAACAGAATCCGTCTTTTCCAGAAAGTGTCGATGATGGAGCCCAAGATGATATTGAAGAAAGATCTTAAATTGCTTCAGTAATGAAATACATCGCTGTCCCCGATGCAGTTGATAGGCCTTTGACCTTCTATTTGGCGATGGAGGAGTATGTGGCTGCGGCTTATGGCTGCGGCTTTTTTGTTTGGCGCGTTGCCCCTACGGTAATAATCGGCCGTAACCAGGACCTCAATTCCGAGGTGAATCTGCAATTCTGCCGGGAACATGGTGTGAATGTCGTGCGCCGGAAAAGCGGAGGAGGCTGTGTCTACGCGGATATGGGCAATTTGATGCTGTCCTACATTACCGAAGACAAAGGGGTGGAAGCCGTGTTTGCGGTTTATCTGGAGAAGCTTGCAGCAGTGTTGAGGTCATTGGGAATGGATGCGGTGCGGACTGCCCACAACGATATCCTTGTGGGAGGGGTCAAAGTGTCCGGAAATGCCTTCTTCAATTTGACTTATGGGAGCATCGTTCATGGTACTTTGTTGCATTCGGTTGATTTTGAGGCGCTTGAAAAAGCAGTTACGCCACCTGCGGAAAAACTTGCAAAACATGGAGTCCAGTCGGTTCGCCAGCGTGTAGCCAACCTCCGGGAACTTGGATTGCAGCTGAGTGTTGAAGAATTGGCTAAAGTGCTGGAGCATGCTTTCTGTGACGGCAGACGGCTGCTGGAGCCCTCGGAACTGGCAAAGATAGAAGAGTTGGAAAAAAGCTATACGGACCCGTCTTTTATTCTTGGAAAAGCGCTTTAAAAGCCGTATATTTGACACAACTATGGACCAAGAGCTGAAAACAACCTGCTTGCACGAGGAGCACATCGCACTCGGCGCAAAAATGAGTCCTTTTGCGGGATTCGATATGCCCATTCAGTATTCCGGCATCATTGAAGAACATAATGCGGTCCGCAAGGCCGTCGGAATGTTCGATGTCTCCCATATGGGCGAGATTTTTATTGACGGGCCTGATTCCGAGGCTTTCGTGAACCACATTTTTACTAACGACGTGAGGGGGCTGGAGCCCGGTCACATTCTCTACGGGATGATGTGCTATCCCGACGGCGGGGTAGTGGACGACCTGCTTGTCTACAAGGAGTTTGAAAGCGGATTCCTGCTGGTCGTGAATGCGGCCAACATCGAGAAAGACTACAAGTGGATGCTCGCGCAGGCCGGAGATTTCAAGGTTGAAATCTTTGATGATTCCGAGTCCTGGGGGCAGATAGCCCTGCAGGGGCCCGGGGCGGAAGATGCGCTCGTGCGCTACTTCGATATCGAAGAACTGCGGGAACTTGAGTTCTACACGTTCTATGACCTCGAGGACGAAGACGGCGGCAGGATTATAGTCAGCCGTACCGGTTACACCGGGGAAGACGGGTTTGAGATTTATGCCGCCCCCGACAATATCAGGGATATGTGGGCTTCTTTACTGGAAGACGGAGTGGTTCCTTGCGGCCTGGGATGCCGTGATACCCTCCGCTTCGAGGCCGGCTTGCCGCTCTACGGAGACGAGCTCAGCCCAGAAATATCTCCGGTGATGGCAGGCCTGTCGATGTTCTGCAAACTGGACAAACCGGAATTCATAGGCAAAGATGAGCTGGTGCGGCAGAAGGCGGAGGGCGTGGCCCGCAAGCTGGTAGGCATTGAGCTGAAAGACAATGCCATACCACGCGCAGGTTACCCGGTAGAGCTGGAAGACGGTACCGTGGTAGGCGTAGTAACTACCGGTTACCATTCTATCTCCCTGGATAAGAGCCTTTGCTTTGCCCTGGTCGAAAGCGAATACGCCGCACTGGGTACTCCGTTATGGATTCGCATCCGCAAGCGTGTATTCCCCGGAGAAGTTATCAAGAAAAGATTTTATAAAACCAATTACAAGAAATAATGAGCAAAGTCATAGAAGGACTCCTTTACAGCGAGTCCCACGAATGGGTAAAAGTAGAGGACGGAGTAGCCGTCATTGGCGTTTCTGATTATGCACAGGCCGAAATGGGCGACATTACTTATGTAGATTTGCCGTCCGAAGGCGACGAAGTGGCAGCCGGAGAGGAATTCGGCGCTCTTGAGAGCGTGAAGGCTTCCAGTGAGCTTTACAGCCCTGTAAGCGGCACCGTCGTAGAGGTCAATGAAGAACTCGAGTCGGCTCCCGAAAAAGTTAACGAAGATGCCTACGCAGCGTGGATTATCAAGGTCCGCCTGAGCGATGAGTCTGAACTTGATGCCCTTATGGACGCCGCTGCATATTCCAGCATTACCAAATAGAAATGGCAGCTTTTTCATATTTCCCTCACACGGAGGAAGATATCCGGACGATGCTAGACCGCATCGGCATGAAAAGTCTGGACGAGCTATACTCCGATGTGCCTGCCGAATTCATTCACAAAGGGGAGTACGACCTTCCTTCCGCAATGAGCGAGGAAGAAGTTCGTGCGTGGTTCCAGGCGCTTGCCGGCAAAGATGCCAAACTGAAAGTGTTCGTCGGCTACGGAGCGTACGACCACTACACTCCCTCGGTAATTCCTTATATAACATCCCGTTCCGAGTTCCTTACAGCCTACACTCCTTACCAGTGTGAAATCTCCCAGGGCACTCTGCGCTACATATTCGAGTGGCAGAGTATGATTTGCGCCCTTACCGGACTGGACGTGGCCAACGCTTCCTTGTACGACGGCCCTACTGCCGCCGCGGAAGCTATGAGGATGTGCGTTGCCTGTACCCGCAAGCGCAACACCGTAGTGGCTTCATCTGCCCTGCTGCCAAATGTGCTTGCGACTCTTCGCACTTACGCCCGCTATTCCGGCATCAATCTGGTGGAGACATGGGAAGTGCAGGAGGCGGTAGCGGAAGGCACGCTGGACCTTGCCGGCGTTATCGTGCCTTCAATCAACCGCTTCGGTATAATAGAGAGCCACCTTGGCCTCTCCGGACTTGTCCACGATGCCGGGGCTCTTCTGGTGGAGTACTGTGACCCTTCCGCGCTCGCAGTGGTGAAGTCGCCGGCCGAATGGGGCGCCGACATAGCAGTTGGAGACGGGCAAAGTCTCGGCATCCCCCTGTGCTATGGTGGGCCGTACGTGGGCTTTATGGCCTGCCGCAGTGAATGGATGCGAAAGCTCCCCGGCAGGGTTGTAGGACAGACATCCGATGCTCAGGGCCGCCGTGCGTTTGTGCTTACCCTGCAGGCCCGCGAACAGCATATCCGCCGGGAGAAGGCCACTTCCAATATTTGCTCCAACGAGTCCCTGATGGCTCTTTGGTGTACGGTTTACCTGTCTCTCATGGGACCTGAAGGTATGAGAAAGCTGAATGGACTCTGCTATGCAGGAGCCCATTATCTGCACGACGCCTTGATGGCTACAGGAAAATTCCGGGATCCTTTCGAGGGCCGTGAGTTCCTCAAGGAATTTGTCCTTGAGCCTCTCGTGGATGCGAAGAAACTGAACCGGCTTTTGCTCGACGCCGGCTATTTTGCGGCTCTTCCCACGGAAGAAGGCTATGTCAGTTTCTGCGTGACGGAGAGACGTACCCGCGAGGAAATGGATGCACTTGTGAAACTTGTAAAGGAGGCTGAGTTATGAAATACTACGACAAACTTGTTTTCGAACTCTCCAAGCCCGGACGCTGTGGATACAGTCTCCCTGTTTCGGATTTGACGGAGCGTTATCCTCTGCCTGCCGTTGGTCCCGATGCGCTGCCGTTCCGCTCGAGCGGACGTCCGGCCACCCCGTCTGAGGGGGTGCAGGAGGAGGGGAGTGCTGCCGGCAGTTTGTGGCGTATTGCGCCATTGGACCTGCCGTCGGTAAGCGAGCCCGACGTGGTGCGTCACTATACCAACCTCAGTCAGATGAATTTCGGCGTGGATACCGGCTTCTATCCCCTCGGCTCCTGTACCATGAAGTACAATCCCAAAATAAACGAAGAGATAGTTACCGGATTTAACGGCCTGCATCCGCTCCAGCCGGAAGATACGGTCAAGGGTGCCAGGGAAGTGTACGACTTCATGGACAAAGCCCTTGCCGCCATCACCGGTATGAAGCATTTCACCTTCCTGCCTTGTGCCGGGGCCCACGGCGAGCTGACCGGCCTGATGCTGATGCGCGAATATCATTTCAGCAGAGGGGACATGGCCCGTACCAAGGTAATAGTCCCGGACAGCGCCCACGGTACCAATCCGGCCAGCGCTGCTGTCTGCGGCCTGGAGATCGTGGTGGTCAAATCCCGCCCCGACGGCCTTGTGGACGTTGAAGACCTAAAGCCTTTGCTGGGCCCGGATATAGCCGGCATAATGATGACCAATCCCAACACCCTGGGTCTGTTCGAAAGGGACATCAAGGAGATAGCTGAACTGGTGCACGGCTGCGGAGGCTTGCTTTACTATGACGGAGCCAATATGAATGCTCTTTTGGGCAAGGTTCGTCCGGGAGACATGGGCTTCGACATCATGCACCTAAATCTCCATAAGACCTTTTCCACCCCTCACGGCGGAGGCGGCCCCGGCAGCGGTCCTGTAGGCGTTGCGGAGAAACTGGTGCCATTTCTGGACATCCCTCGTACCAGCGGCTTCCACGGCAACTTCGGCATTATCCTCAGGGCTTGTGCCTACATCCTGTCGTTCGGCCGCGAGAACGTGAAGATGGCAGGACCGCTGGCCTGTTTGTCCGCAAACTATATAAAAGAGTGTCTCAAAGATTGCTATAAGCTGCCTATCCCCGGCGTCTGCAAGCATGAATTCGTATTCGACGGCCTATCCGCGCCCTGCGGCGTGAGCACTTTGGACGTTGCCAAGCGACTGCTGGACTATGGCTTCCACGCTCCCACCATATATTTCCCCCTTCTGTTCCATCAGGCTATAATGATTGAGCCTACGGAGACAGAGTCGCTTGAGACCCTGGATGCATTCATAGATGTGATGCGGTTAATCGCACGTGAGGCGGCAGAAGATCCGGAAAGCTTGCACAGCGCTCCACATAATACACCTATAGGCCGTCCGGATGAAACTACTGCTGCCCGTCAACCGGTATTAAGATACACCAAGGCATGAAACGCTTAGCCTTAGCTGCAGCCCTGCTTCTGCTGCCTGTTATTGCAGGAGCGGCCGTATTGAAAGGAAAAGTTACGGCACAAGGAAAACCCGTGGCTGGAATACAGGTCTCTGATGGCAAGAGTATAGTCCTCACAAATGCCCGTGGACGCTATCGTATGGTATCGGACAAGGCCGACAGCGTGGTGTTCATCACCACTCCGGCCGGATACAGGGCGAAAATGCTTGATGGCGTGCGTCCCGGCTTCTGGCAGTTGCTTACCAAGGCCCCCGGCAAGAGGGAAGTGCACGACTTTGTCCTGGAACCGGAAGATCAAAGCAATTACAGCGTTATCTTTATCACCGACTGCCATTTTGCCAACGACCCTTCCAGAAATGATCTGGAGCGCTTCAAGACCACGGTGCTGCCGGTCATACAGAAAGAGTACGAAGCGGCTGCAGCCAAGGGCGCGGTCTATACGATGAACCTCGGGGATTTTTCCCACGACCGTTTCTGGTACGATTTCGGTATGAATGAATATGCGGCTGAACAGTTCCTTGCCGGCGCCGGCTATCCAACTCCGATTTATTCAGTTACCGGGAATCACGATAACGACGGTGCTGTCGCCGGTCTTGGCGTGAGTACCGATTTTGTGTCGGCTTGGAATTATCGTCACACGTGGGGGCCGTTATGCTATTCCGTAAATATCGGCAGCGATCATTGGGTTTTTATGGATTCCGTAGAATACCTTAATGAAGGGGAGCCGGACGCAAGGCACAAGAACATAAACGGCAGAAGGAATTATCGCTGCCGTTTTCTCGAAAAGGATTTGAATTGGCTGCGGGAGGACCTGAAATACGTTCCCAAAGGTACCAGAATACTTTTCTGCTGCCATGTGCCGGTGGTGAATGATGCCAGCAAATCAGAGGTGCTGCAAGCAGGCGAAATAGAGAAGCTGGATGAAATCTTCAAGGATTTCCCTAAGGTGTACCTGTTTTCCGGCCACACCCACAAGCATATCAATACCGACATGGGAGGCTATGACCGTTTTAAACAGTTCATTTTCAGCGCTACGTCCGGGAGTATGTGGCAGCATCCCGAGGGGTACCAGCCTATTGGTTCCGATTCTTGCAACCAGGCTTTCAACGTTATGGACTGCAGCCGGGAGGATCTTTGCCCGCGCTATATTGCAGTGAACGGCAGTCCCAAGATGATGCGCGTGTACGACCTCAATGCAGTAGGCGAGTTCTACCGTAACGACGCCCAGTGCCGTATATTCCACAAGCTTTATCCTGAGCGCAGCTGGTATGCCGACCCGGCGTTCAAGAATATGATTTACGTGAATTACTGGGGATACGCACCCGGACAGAAGGTGGAGATCTTCGAAGACGGCAAGCCGTTGGAAGTGAAGAAAACCAAGCTGGACGAGCCGCTCTACGTAATCACCTATGTTACACCTAAGCTGAACGAATCCAGCAAAGCTTCCAAATCGGCCCTTAAAGACCGGCGTACCCCACATAGTTTCGTCGCTACAGCGCAGCAGGCTA
>CAMKQN010000002.1:0-73414 GCA_946414935.1 uncultured Bacteroidales bacterium | reverse complement strand
TCGTTTCCGGCATTATGGATTTGTATAGTGAAAGCCCTGGAGAGATGTTAGTGCATTGATACTCAAAGAGTTTAGCACCTAACAATTATTTTTGTATTTTTGTCCTTGACAATTACTACAAGAATAAAGCGTATCTTATTACTGACCATTGCTATAGTGCTCTCACTGGCGGGGACGGGGCACGAACCGGCAGGTTAATAACCACAAAGGAAAATACAATATATCCCACCCTTGTAATGGAACCGGCTGAAACAGCCGTATATGAACAGCAAACAGGTAAAAGGCCGGAAACGAAGAGCGGCTGTTCAAGTACTCATTATGCTCAATTGCCAGCCGCGGAAGTGCGTCATTGGTTCCAGACCAACCACCGCTCAATACTTATACAGCATATTCTGCTTAGAGACAGCGTATATGTACAAACGCTGACAGAAGCAGATTTGTTAAACCTCAACATAACGGAAGAAGAACGGAACTTCAGTGACGCCTGCGTCACAAAATTGAACTCACTATTGAAACAATAAATACACTAAAATGAAAAGGATTGCATCTTATGTTCTCCTACTGATAGGGCTGGTGACTTCGTGTACATGGCTTAATAGAGATAAGCCTCCTATACATCTGGCTACGGTTGAGTATGTATTTGATGGCCATACCTTTGTTGTGCCTATATATAAACAATATAAGTATACTAAGTGGCCTTATGGAGAAAGCTATGGGGATGATTATTATCCTACTGCAAAATATGAGTTTAAAACCTCTTTTCAGCAGTTAGGGTGGAGTAAAGCTATAGTGAATGACTCGCTGGCCCGCTTTCTTATTGAAGTGTTTTCTGCTGATCGTCTTGAAAACCACGGGTCTGAAACTGAGTGGGTTGCGTTTGGTTTTATGGTAAAGAATGACACTAGTTTTTTCAAAGAAGGGATGCGTTATAATCTTGAACCTTGTGATACTTCTGATTCGTTTCTTATACCAGATGTTGATGATTATTTTATATGCCCAGAGTGTCTGATTTTGGACGAAGGAGCCTCAAGCAGGGGCATTGTAAGCGCCGACAGGGCAAAATATTGGGTAGCGGGCCACTCTAATTTGCCAAAATATGAACTGATTAGAAAACAGAGTTGGTGCAGTTTCTTTGTCCCTGTCGGCTCTAGAAAGTTGACCGTAAAGTTCGAGTTTAAAGGTAAAAGCATTAGTGAACCGGCAGATACCGTGGTCGTTTCCGGCATTATGGATTTGTATAGTGAAAGCCCTGGAGAGATGTTAGTGCAGTGATACCCAAAGAGTTTAGCATATAACAGATTAATTTGTACCTTTGTCCTTGACAATTACTACAAAAATGAAGCGTATCATATTACTAACCCTTGCTATAGTGCTCTCACTGGCGGGGACGGGGGAACTCCCCAAAACACCAAAGATGCAGGAGGACTTCCGACTTCTGTATTGGAATATACAAAACGGAATGTGGGACGGACAGGAGGACAATTACACCCGTTTCACCGATTGGGTGAAGAGCAAAAAGCCGGATATATGTGTATGGTGCGAAGCCCAGCCAATTTACAAAACAGGCACCGGCGACAAGCTGGACGATATTGAGTCCTGGCAGCAAGACCCCGCCCTTCTCGACTTCTGGAAAGACCTGGCGTCCCGCTACGGACACAAATATATCTTCCTGGGCGGGCACCGGGACAATTACCCCCAGGTCATCACCTCCCGCTTTCCCATAGAACCCGTTGCCCGGATTACCGGCAGCAAGGCGGACACCCTGGTCGCTCACGGCGCCGGATGGGCCAGAATCACTCTTGGAGGACAGGCTGTCAACTTTGTCACCCTCCACACCTGGCCTCATAAATACGGATACAATGTGGCCAAGGAGAACAGGGAAAAGGACGGCAAGAAACATGGCGGAGATATCTACAGGTCCAAGGAAATGGAATACATTTGCCGGCACACCATCCTGAGTTCGGACCCTGAAGGCAAAGAGCTGTGGCTGATGATGGGCGACTTCAATTCCATCACACGGCGGGAAAACTGGGTGTACCACCGGGATGACGACAGTCCAGCTTTCCTCGTCCACGACTTCATCAACAAGGAGACCCCGTACATAGACGTAATAGCCGAAAGAGAGCCGAATAATTTCCACAACACAACCCCGGGGCGAAGCAGGATTGACTTTGTCTATGCCACGGCACCTATGTTCTCGAAAATCAAGGCTGCAAACGTAATCTTCGACGATTATACCAAACAGGAAGAGGCAGTTAAGGACGGCAAAAGGGTATCAAAGTTTTACCGTCCTTCCGACCATCTGCCAATCATAGTAGATTTCTCTTTATGAGTCCTGAAACGGATCGGTAAAAGCAGGATTACAATATGTGTTATAGATAAATAGTTGGGTCCTGTTTGCTTTGTAACAATAAAAATTCTATCTTTGCAAGCTATTTTGGATAATAATTTATATTAAATCATAGTTATGCAAAGCAAAGGAGCAATCAGACTTGTAGCAATCCTGCTCGCATTGGCTTGCCTCTGGCAACTTTCCTTCACCGCTGTAACCAGCATACAGGAGAAGAAAGCGGCCAAGGTAGCGGCCTCCAAAGCCGAGGCTTTCAGCCAAACCCCCGAGTTCGTTAAGGTAGCTGCTGAGGATCAAGCTTATTTCCTTGATTCACTGAAAAAGAACGAAGAGAAGAGGTACACAGACTCTATCTCTTCCCAGAAGATTTATTTCGGCAACACATTTAAACAAGTAAAGGCCAAGGAGATGAACCTGGGTCTGGACCTTAAGGGCGGTATGAACGTCATGCTGCAGGTCCAGCTCGAAGACCTCGTACGCGCGCTCTCCGGAAACAACCAGAGCCCCGAGTTCCAGCAGGCCGTAGAGAACGCCAAGAAGCGCATGGTCAACTCCCAGAGCGACTTCATCACCCTCTTTGCAGAGGAGTGGAAGACCATCACCGGCGGCTCCAGGCTGTCCCAGGTATTCGGCACCTATGAGATGCGCGACCGCATCAAGCCCGAGTCCACCGACGATCAGGTAATTTCCGTCATCAAGGAAGAGGCAGAGAGCGCTATCTCCAACTCTTTCAACGTGTTGCGCAACCGTATCGACCGTTTCGGAGTCACCCAGCCTTCCATCCAGAAGATAGGCAATACCGGCCGTATCCTGGTGGAACTCCCCGGCGTGAAGGAGCCTGAGCGTGTCCGTAAGCTGCTCCAGGGAACCGCTTCCCTCGAGTTCTGGACAACGTTCGACGCAGCCGAAATCACCCCTTACCTGCAGGAAGCCAACGCCCTCCTGGCACAGTATGCCGCCGTTGAGGACACTGCCGCAGAGACAGCAGAAGCCGACTCTGCCGCCGTCAATTCCGACGTGAACGCTTTCCGCAAGGCAAATCCCCTGTTCGCTGTGCTTCAGCCTTCGAACTACAGGGGCAACGCTTGTATCGGTTATGCAGCAGCTGCGGATACCGCCGCCGTGGGCAAGTACCTCCGTATGCCCGAAGTAGCCGACCTCTTCCCCAATGAGTTCCGCCCCATGTGGAGCGTGAAGCCTTCGGAAATGATGCAGGCCGACAACATCTTCGAGCTCATCGCCATCAAGGCCTCCAGCCGTGACGGAAAAGCTCCTCTGGACGGCGGCGTAGTTACCGACGCCCGCGTCACCACCAATGACCGCCGCGGAGGCAGCCCCACCGTTTCCATGAGCATGAATGCCGAAGGTGCAAATATCTGGGCACGTCTCACCAAGGACAACATCGGCAAGCAGATTGCAATCGTACTCGACGGTACCGTATATTCCTATCCTACCGTAAACGGTGAAATTACCGGCGGTAATTCGGAAATCAGCGGCAACTTCACCATGGAGGAAGCAACCGACCTTACCAATGTGCTGAAGTCCGGTAAGCTCCCCGCCCCTGCCACTATCGTTCAGGAGCAGGTCGTGGGTCCTTCCCTGGGTGCCGAGTCCATCCGTGCAGGTCTCATTTCCTTCATCATCGCATTCATCCTGGTGCTCCTCTACATGATCCTCTTCTACAAGGGAGCGGGTCTTGTGGCCGACGCCGCATTGCTCACCAACGTGCTTCTGCTCTTCGGCACCCTCGCCTCTTTCGGCGCCGTGCTGACCCTGCCCGGTATCGCCGGTCTGGTGTTGACCCTGGGTATGGCCGTAGATGCCAACGTTATTATATATGAGCGTATCAAGGAAGAGCTTAAGGCCGGCAAGGGCCTCGGCAAGGCCGTCCACGACGGTTACCAGAACGCATACTCCGCAATTATCGACGGTCAGGTGACCACCCTGCTCACCGGTCTGGTGCTGTTCGCATTCGGTTCCGGTCCTATCAAGGGCTTCGCCACCACCCTCATCATCGGTATCATCACCTCCGTGCTGACTTCTATCTTCATCACCCGTCTCATCATCGACGACCGCGTGAACAAGGGCAAGAACGTCACATTCGAGTGGAACTGGTCCAAGAACTTCCTCAAGAACACCAACATCGACTTCATCAAGGCCCGCAAGTGGTCCTACATCATTTCCGGTGCCCTCATCGTCATTTCGTTGGGTTCCATCTTCTTCAAGGGCTTCACCTACGGTGTTGACTTCACCGGAGGCCGTACCTATGTAGTACGCTTCGACCAGCCTGTTACCGCTGAGTCCGTACGTTCCGCAGTGAACAGCACCTTCAACGCGGCAGACCCTGAGTCCTCCGTGGAAGTCAAGCAGTTCGGCGGCGATTCCCAGATGAAGATTACCACCTCCTACAAGGTAAAGGATGAATCCTCCTCCGTGGATACCGAAATAGAAGGCATGCTGTTCGAATCCCTGAAGGGCTTCTTCAAGGAGAACATACAGCTCAGCGACTTCACCTCCACCCTGGAGAACCCCAACGGTATCATCTCTTCCGACAAGGTAGGTGCTTCCATCGCAAGCGACATCAAGCGTTCCGCCATTATCTCCGTGCTCCTCGCGCTCCTTATCATCTTCGCCTACATCGCATGGCGTTTCAAGGGCTGGAACTGGGGTCTCGGCGGCGTGGTCTCCCTGGCACATACCGCTATCATCCTGATCGGTTTCTTCTCGCTGTTCAGCGGAATCCTGCCCTTCAACCTGGATGTGGACCAGACCTTCATCGCTGCAATCCTGACCATCATCGGTTACGCCATCAACGATAACGTGGTTATCTTCGACCGTATCCGTGAAAACCTGGGCCTGCACCCGAACGACAATTTCAAGGACATGGTGAACAAGTCTCTCAACCAGACCCTCACCCGTACGGTCAACACCTCCGTATCTACCCTCCTCCCTATGCTTGCAATTGCATTCTTCGGCGGTGAGAGCATCAGGGGTCTGTCCGTAGCACTCTGCCTTGGTATCCTCGTCGGTACTTACGCTTCCATCATGATCGGTACTCCTATCATGTACGACAGCACCCGCAGGGCACTCAAGAAGAGGTCATAAAGATTTGTGATCATTAAATTATTTGAAGGCGGCCCGGCGGGTCGCCTTCATTTCTTTTATTCCAGCCTAAAAGCGCCACATTTGAAAAAATGATTTGTATTTGATTACAAGAATAATGTATTTTTGTAATTATTACCAGAAAAGAACTGAGATGCTTTTTAACTCTTTTCTATACGCACTATTCTTTCCGGTGGTGTTTCTCCTGTACTGGATTCCGGCCGGAAAGTTCAGGACCGCCTGGCAGAATATTTTGCTGCTAATTGCCAGTTACGTGTTCTACTGCAGCTGGGACTGGCGGTTCGCCTTCCTCATTGCGTTCACGTCGGCGACCAGCTATTTTTCCGCCATTTTGATTGAAAAAGGCAAAGGGCACGGGGGAAAATTATGGGCGGCCATCAATATAATAGTCAACCTGGGCATACTATGCTTCTTTAAATATGCCGGGTTCTTTGTGGACAGTTTCATGGCCTTTGCCGGTCTGCTGGGATGGAACATAGAAGGTCCTGCAGTCCATATTATCCTGCCTGTCGGCATCAGTTTCTATACTTTCCAGGCCCTCGGCTATACCATAGACGTATATCGCGGAAAAGTGGCTGCGAGCCATAACGCTTTGCGGTTCTTCACTTTCATCGCCTTTTTCCCCCAGCTTGTAGCCGGCCCTATCGAGCGTGCTTCCAGGCTCCTTCCCCAGTTCGACCGTGAGCGCAGCTTCGATTATCACCGGGCAGTGGATGGCTTTTCCCTGATCCTTAAGGGATTGTTTCTCAAGATTGTGATTGCCGACCGCCTGGGAGTCTTCGTGGATGCAGTGTATAGAAACCCCTCAGGCGCATCCGGACTGGCGGCGATTGTGGCTGTGGTTTTCTTCGCAATCCAGTTGTACACGGATTTCTATTCTTACTCGGAGATCGCCCGCGGCTCGGCTAAACTCCTGGGAATCGAGTTGATGCTTAATTTCCGCAGGCCCTATTTGTCAGGCTCTTTCAAGGAGTTCTGGAAACGGTGGCACATTTCCCTGTCTTCCTGGTTCATGGACTATGTGTACATCCCGCTTGGAGGCAACCGCAAAGGGTCGGCGCGGCGGGTATTCAACGTTTTCCTGGTGTTCCTGCTCAGCGGTCTCTGGCACGGAGCTTCATGGACCTTTGTTGCCTGGGGGCTCTGTTGTGCCATCTTAATGGTGGCTCTCGACAAACCGCTTTCCCGTACCGCCCGCATACCAGGTTTCAACCAGGCCGTCGTGTTCGTCCTGTGGGCCCTGTCCCTGATTCTTTTCCGTGCATCCACTTTCGGGAATGCTGCGGAAGTTGTTTCTGCACTGGGATTCGGGAATGCCGGTTCCGTCTTTTCCTTCGGTCTTGGACGTGCGGAATTCGTTTTCGCCTGTATCCTCATCTTGTTGCTTGCGTTGCAGGAGTGTATTTCGGAACGCCATGGGGAACGGATGCGCGAAAAGTTTCTCTCTTCGCCAGCGTGGGTGCGCGTACTTTGCGCTGCAGCCGCCATACTGATTGTTGTTTTCCTGGGCAGATACGGCCTGGGAAATGCGTCCAAGTTCATCTATTTCCAGTTCTGACATGAAAGCTAAAGGTTTCTTCAAATTTGTATTGGAGGCACTTGCAGCCTTTGCCGTGGCCCTGGCCGCCGTGTACTTGTGTGACAGCAGGCGGGTCTTTGCTTCCGACGAACAAAACAACCACATAGGCAAGAAGTGGCACTACCTGTATCAGTATGCGAAGCAGAAAAAGCCTGTAGATATCCTGGTAGTCGGCAATTCCCACGCCTATACAGGTATTATTCCGGAGACCGTCAAGCGCCTGCTGGGCCTGCGTTGCTTCATCCTGGCGGCCCCCGGTGTCTACATGGACGACTGCTCCTGTATGCTGGAGGAGGCGCTCCAGATAATAACTCCTAAAGTGGTAGTCCTGGAGACGTATCCCATCAACGGATACGTCCAGAAGGAACTTGACGGCCAGATGCTAAGCGACCAGTTCACCAGTTTCGAAAACCGGCGGAACAAGCAACTCAAGCTCAAATCGGCTCCACGGCTTTTCAGTCTGGAGAACATACCGCCAGCCTGGTCTCCGACCCTGCGCAATCACGATATCATTTTCGACAACTACGAACTGTTGCAAAAGAACCTCAAGAATCCATCCGGTCCCAAATACAAGCCGGACGAAGAGTATCTGGGGCGCTTTACCCGCTTCAAGGGCGGTCTTACTGAAAAGACCCTCGAACGATATAAGACAGAGGGGGCTCCCGTGGACGGTAGCGCAATCATACCGGGCCCTGATGCCGTCAATGCCACCAAACGCATGGTCGAAATGTGCAGGCAGAAGAAAATCAACGTGATGTTCCTGACCGTTCCGATGTATCAAGACCACGTTAGCGGGGCTGTCGCCTGGCACAAGAATCTCTCGGCAGTCATAGGGAAAACCACGTGGCTCGACCTCCAGCATCCCGGTTATAACGAACATTTCAATCCGGATTGCTTCGAGGACACCTATAATGAAAACCAGCACCAGACCATCCAGGGCGCCACTCGTACCACGACGATTCTGTGTGAATTCCTCCAGCGCTACACGAATTTCCTCTAAACGACACCCCCTCGTGATTTTTTTATTATATTTGCGATATGCAGGATTTCGGTCAATTGGGACGCCGGGAGGCAATACGCCAGCTATTCGAGGGTTCATCATACTCTCCCTTTGAAGCATGCACTGCCCGCCCGGGTGCAGATGAGAAAGTTGCCGGCGCCTCCAGGCTGCTGCTGGAAGGGATAGACTTCGACCTGGTATATTTCCCCCTGAAGCATCTGGGATACAAGAGCGTGATGGCTGTCACCGGCGAACTCTACGCCGGCCTTGCCAGCCCTTACGGCCTGTCCGTCCGGCTTGGAATATCGGCAAAACTCGGTTTTGAGCAGATTAAAGAGCTATGGGGCGGAGTTCTTGCCGGGGCTTCTGAAAGTGGATACAAATCGGTGGACCTGGATCTCCAGCCTTCGCGCAATGGCTTAAGTATCAGCGTCTCCGCTATGGGAATCGCAAGCACGTTGAAGCAACCGGAACCGGCCTCCAAGGATTTGCTTTGCATAAGCGGAGCCCTTGGCGCGGCCTTCTGCGGCCTGAAACTGCTGGAACAGGGGAAGACCCGCTTTGAGGAAGGAGCAAAGGTCCCTGGGGAAGAGTTGGAAAAGTACCGTATGCTCGTGGCGGCCTACCTCAAACCCGAGTTGCCGGCAGGACTGCCGGAAGAGCTTGACGACTGCGGTATCCGGCCTTCGGCGGCCCTGCTGGTGGACCGCGGACTTGCCGACGCCATGCTCCGCCTGGTAACTTCTACCGGATTGGGAGCAAAAGTGTATGCCGACAAAATACCGTTCGAGGCAGGGACGTTCGCACTGGGGAAGGAGATGAACTTCGATCCGGTTTCGGCGGCTATGAACGGAGGGGAAGACTTCCGTATCCTGCTTGCCGTCCCGATCTCCCAGTTTGAGAGCTTCCGCCGTGATTTTCAATCATTTGACATAATAGGGCACCTTGCCCAAAAAGACGTTGGCGCGGTTCTTGTCTCTCCAGACGGCCTGGAACACAAGATTTCCGCCCCCGGCTGGCCTGCAGAAGACGACAATTAAACATTTATATCATTATGAAAAAAGTATTTGTAATCCTCAGCGCGTTAGTGCTCACAGCATCCGCAGCCAATGCTCAAGACTGGCTGGACTCTTTCCTGAAAATAGCTACCGAAAAGGTCGGTGACCTTGTTGCCGGCACTAATGTCGTTTCTTCCGCTTTTGATATCAAGGGCGACTGGAAGTATCAAGGCGTTGCCATCTCCGCAAAATCCGACGATATCCTCGGTACGCTTGCAACTACCGCAGGAGCAGGAAAATTTGAAAAGCAAGTTGACCAGTTGCTTGCAAAGGCAGGCATCAAGCCGGGCGTAGCAAAGCTTTCTTTCAACAGCGACGGTTCCTTTACCCTGAACGCCGGTAAGATTTCTATCCCCGGAACCTGGACCAAAGAGGGCACCAAGCTCACGATAAACTTTGCCAAGCTCTTCACCCTCAAGCTTGTAGGTACAATCAAGCAGACCAGCACAGGATGCAACGTCCTCTTCGATGCCGACAAGTTCATGGTGTTCGTACAGAAAGTTCTGGATGCAGTCAACAAAGTGGCCAACAACGCTACTCTTGCCCAGGTGCAACAGACTCTCGCCCAGGTAAAGGGTATCCAGCTCGGATTCAAGCTGGCAAAATAATATCCGGAAAATATACAGATTAAAGCTGACTGAAAACAATTCGGTCAGCTTTTCTTTTGTACGGAATAGCCGAGGCCCATCTTGCGGAGGCGGAAAATGAAGTCGTTGGTTATACCGACCATGAACTTCTTGGAGCGGAAGTCAAGATTGTAGCCCGTGGCCCTGTCATGCAGCTGGATGTTCAGCGGAGTCTTGCCGGGGTTCTCTTTCAGGAGAGAGGTCAACTGCTTGCGGAACAAGGGATTAAGCTGCTCGGTGTAGATATCTACGGAGATACCCGACACGAAAGTCTCCGCAACGTTGCCAAGCAGCACTACTTTGCGCATCTTAAAAGCGTAGGGAGCGGTTTTTCCTTGTGCCTTCTCCTCCGGCTTCAGGAAGTAGCGCTCGTCTATCTCGCCCTGCATATAGAGGTACTCGTGAGGCTTCATATAGGCCATATACGCTTCGTAATCTTTACCGAACAGGGCGAATTCGTAATGGCCGTTGTAGTCTTCTATGGTCACGCGGGCACCGGGGGCTCCGGATTTGGTGGTTACGGATTTCACTTCCGTCACTATGCCGGCAAGGTTGCAGGCAAACTTCTTCTTCTCCTTCTCGCACTCCAGTATCTTTTCCTGCAGGCGCCCCACAGACAAGTTGGTAAAGTTGTCTATTTCAAAGGAATACCTGTCGAGAGGATGGGAGCTGAGATACATTCCCACGTAGTTCTTTTCCTCCTGCAGCAAGGCGAGGGTGTTCTCTTCCTCCGGTACCTCGGGGAATACCGGCCGCTGCGGCTTGAGTTCTTCCACCTCTCCGAAGAGCGACAGGCTGTTGTCCATCTTGTCCGTCTTGTACAAGTCCATATAGCGGGTGAGTTCATCTATGAAACGCTCGCCGCCGGCGCCGGGGACGAAGAACTGGGAGCGACGGTAGCCGAAAGAGTCGAACGCTCCGGCAAGTGCCAGTATTTCTATGGATTTAGGGGTAATAACCACGTTCCTGGAGTCTTTGGCGCTCCGTTCGGCCATTCTCTCCACGAAGTCGAATACGTCCGCAAACGGGCCGTTTTCTGCTCTTTCCGCCACTATTGCATCCACCACGTTGCTGCCGAAACTCTTCAGGCCGCCCAGGCCGAAGCGTATGTTCCCCTCCTTGTTCACCGTGAAACGGGCTTCCGATTCGTTTACGTCCGGGCTTAACACCTTGATACCATGGAGCTTGCAATCTGCCATTATCTTCTTGATTTCCTCCATGTTGGACAGGTTGCAGGACAGGTTGGCGGCAAGGAATTCCGCGGTATAATGGCATTTGAGCCAGCCGGTCTGGTAGCTCACCCAGGCATAGCAGGTAGCGTGCGATTTATTGAAGGCGTACTGGGCGAACTTCTCCCAGTCTTTCCATATCTTGTCCAGGGTCTTCTCCGGGTGACCGTTGGCCTGCCCCTGGCTCATGAACTTGTCCTTCAGCACCATCATCTCGTCTATCTTCTTCTTGCCCATGGCCTTACGCAGACGGTCCGCCTCTCCTTTGGTGAACCCTGCAAGCTTGCGGCTCAGAAGCATCACCTGCTCCTGGTAAACGGTCACTCCGTAGGTCTCTTCCAGGAACTCCTCCATCTCGGGCAGGTCGTACTCTATCTTCTGCAGGCCCTGCTTCCTGTCGATGAAGTCCGGAATGTAGTCCATCGGGCCCGGACGGTACAGGGCGTTCATAGCGATGAGATCCTCGAAACGCTGGGGATGAAGGCGTTGCAGATTGGCCTTCATGCCTTCCGATTCAAACTGGAACACCACTGTAGTGTCGCCCCGGCCGTACAGTTCCAGCGTATCCTTGTCGGCAATGTCTATAGCTTCTATGTCTATATCTATTCCGTGGCGCTGCTTGATGTTGCGCAGGGTCTCGTGTATTATGGAAAGGGTTATGAGGCCCAGGAAATCCATCTTCAGCATACCCACGTCCTCGATGTAGTGGCCGTCGAACTGTGAGGTCCACACGTCTTTTCCCGTTTCCTTATCCTTTGAGAGACAGATGGGTATGTAGTCCGTAAGGTTGCCTCGGCCGATGATGGTGGCGCAGGCGTGAACCCCCACCTGACGTATGCATCCCTCCAGCTTCTGGGCGTACTTCAGCACCTCCTTGTTGATTTCCGGGCCGTTCTCGAGTTCGTTCTTGAATTCGGGCACCAGGCGGTAGCAGTTGGCCAGGGTAATCTTGGCGTCAACCTCCTCCATGCCCTTCTGGAACGTGCGCATCTGCTTCTGCCCGTCTATCTCCACCTCCTCTTCAATCACCTTGAAACCAGGCTTGAGCGTATCCAGCTTGGGATTGAAGGGATATTTCTTTTCCACTTTCTCGCTGAGGCGGTCCGGCACCATCTTGGAGAGGCGGTTGGACTCGTCTATGCTCACCTCGCTGATGCGCGCAACGTCCTTGATGGCACTCTTGGCCGCCATCGTACCGAAGGTAATAACCCTGGATACATGGTCGGCGCCGTAACTCTTTTCCACGTACTCATGGGCGTCGAGCAGATTCTCGAAATCCACGTCTATATCCGGCATGGAAATACGGTCCGGATTGAGGAAACGCTCGAATAGGAGATTATACTTGATAGGGTCCAAATTGGTGATACCCAGGCAGTAAGCAACTACGGAGCCGGCAGCGGAACCACGCCCGGGACCCACCATGTACCCATGCGCGCGGGAGGCGGCTATGTAGTCCTGGACTATGAGGAAGTAGTCCGGGAAGCCCATCTTGCATATAGTCTTGAGCTCGAAATCTATCCTTTCCTGCTGCTCCTCGTTGAGAGTGTCGCCGTAACGCTGGCGGGCGCCGCGGTAGGTAAGCTCGCAAAGGTAAGCAACGGAGCGGCAGAACTCGTCGCCGCGGTATTCCTTCTGCTCGCTGCCGTCTTTGTCTTTGGTTACGCTATAGCGGCCCTGGTCGATAACGTCCTTGTACTCTTCAAGTTTCGTGTCTATGATAGCCAGGAACTCAGGGTCGATTTCGTACTTTGGCAGGACGTGCGGGCGATCTATCTTATAAGCCTCTATCTTGTCTGCTACCTCCAGGGTGTTTGCCAGGGCTTCCGGATGCTCCGGGAACAGGGTGGCCATCTCTTCCTCGCTTTTGATATACTCCTGCTGGGTATAGCGCAAGCGCTTGGGGTCGGAGACGTTGGCATTCGTGGTAAGGCAGATGAGACGGTCGTGGACGGGACCGTCTTCCTTGTTGAGGAAGTGCGCATCGTTGGTCGCAACCACCTTGATACCAAGCTCTTGCGAAAGCTTGAAGATGCCTTCGTTCACTATCTGCTGATTGCGGTATACATCGTATATCTTATCGTAAGCTTCCTCCGGCAGCCCCTCCACTTCAGTCTTGTGGAGCATCACCTCCAGGTAGTAATCGTCTCCGAACAGGTCTTTGTGCCAGAGGGCGGCTTTACGGGCCCCCTCGTAGTCTCCGGACATGAGATTCCGGGAGATTTCACCGGCCAGGCAGGCGGAACTGCAGATAAGGTCTTCGTGATACTTCTCAAGGGTTTGGTGGGTTATCCTCGGCTTGTAGTAGAAACCTTCGATGAAGCCCTCGGAGCAGATCTTCATAAGGTTCTTGTAGCCGTTGTAGTTCTTCGCCAGCAGTATCAGGTGGTAGTACTGCTTGTGGTCGTTGTCTTTCAGGTGGTTGTCGTAATGACGGGTAACGTACACTTCGCAACCGATCAGCGGCTTCACTATAGGCTTCTTGTCCGGTCCCAGGTTGCTTTTGTCCCAGGCCCAGCGCAGGAACTCCTTCACACCGTACATATTACCGTGGTCCGTAATGGCCAGGGCAGGCATCTGGAGCTCTCTCGCACGCGCGAAAAGCTTCTTGATATCGGACAGTCCGTCGAGTATGGAGTATTGTGTATGGACGTGAAGATGTACGAAAGGCATAGCTCGGAGTGGTTACTTCAGTTACAAATATACCGGACAAAAAGCGTGTTCGCAAATTTTTTTGGCCGCTTGTTCATAACTTTTCCAGCAACGTTTTCACGAAGGGTCGGGTTTGGATTTGAGGATGGGGGATAACGAGCCCGGGGGTCTGGATCTCCAGGTCTCCGTAGGTCAGTATGTCGATATCGATGACGCGATTGTGGTAGATTCTGGTGCCGTCCGGAGCGTATTCGGGGGCATCTTTCCGGCCCATGCTGCGCTCGATACGCTTGCATATCTTCAAGATAGTATCCGGGCGGCGGGCAGTGCCGTACACCACGAGCATATTCAGGAAATCGGGACCGCAGAAACCGCATGCTTTGGTCTCCAGCACGGGGGTCTGGCGCAGGCGGCGGTTGCCGAAAGCGCGGTCCAGGGCCTCCAGGGCCTTTTCCAGGTTCGCACGACGGTCTCCTATATTGGTTCCCAGCAGCAGGCAGAGCTCTTTCATAGCTCGGGGTCCCAACCAAGGGCGACCCTGGCTTCGTCGGAGAGCATGCTCTGGTCCCATACAGGGTCGAAAGTAAGCTCTATTTCACAGCTTTTCACTCCAGGAGTGTTCTCTACGCTATATTTTACTTCTGCAAGGACTTCATCTGCCATGGGGCAGTTGGGGGCGGTAAAGGTCATTTTGATATAGACCTCGCGGGCCTTGTTGATGTTGAGCTCGTAAACCAGCCCCAGATCGTATATGTTTACCGGAATCTCCGGGTCGTACACCTGCTTGAGAGACAGTATTACGTCGTCGTACAGCGGTGCAAGGGCCTTCACATCTTCCGGAGTAAGTATTTCTTTTTCACTCATTTTCCGCCGCCTTTGCCCGAATTTGCGATATCATTGATACAAGCCCGTTGGCGCGGGTGGGAGAGAGGTTCTCCTTGAGCCCCAGCTCGTCCAGGAACGAAAAATCGTCGGCCAGAATATCCGCCGCGCTGCTGCCGGAGTACACGCGTACAAGCAGGGCAATAATGCCGCGGGTAATCAGGGCATCGCTGTCGGCACTGAAGACGAGCTTGTCGCCGTCTCTCTCACAATCGAGCCAAACTCTTGATTGACAGCCTTTTATAAGGCGGTCTTCGGTCTTTTTGGCTTCGGGTAGTCCCTCCAGCGACTTGCCGAGTTCTATCAGATACTCGTACTTGTCCAGCCACTCCTCGTACATCGAGAAGTCGTCTATTATCTCTTGTTGTTTCTCTTTCAGTGTCATCTCAACATCGTTACCGCTTTGCGCAGCGAAGATAAGAAATATTCCGCTTCCTGCATCGTGTTGTACGGAGCAAATGAGGCCCTCAGCATACCGGTGACGCCAAATCGGTCCATCAAAGGCTCGGCGCACATCTGTCCCGAGCGTACGGCTATGCCCATCTTATCCAAAATAAGGGCCAAATCCTCGTGGTGGGCTCCTTCAACGGTAAAAGAGAATACAGGAACCTTGAGTCTGATGTCGTCCGTAGTGCCGTAAAGACGAACCCCCGGTTCGTGAATAAGGGATTCGTACACGAAGTCCCGCACAGAGTCGTCTGCAGGCATATTTTGGCAACATTCTATAGCCTGCACGAAGCACGGCGTGCCGGAAATATTCTGCGTGCCGGCCTCGAACTTGCGGGGGAGGGGAGCCCAGCTGCTTTCTTCCCAGCGCACGGTCTGGATCATCTCTCCGCCGCCGAACATGGGAGGCATCTGCTCCAGCAGCGCGCGCCGTCCCCACAGCACCCCGGTACCGGTGGCGCCATACATTTTGTGTCCGGAGAAAGCATAGAAGTCACAAGCCAGAGCTTGCACGTCAACTTTTTGATGCACAATACCTTGAGCTCCGTCCACCAGGAAAAGGACCCCCCTGCGGCGGCAGATTTCGGATAACGCCCGGACGGGGTTCACAAGACCCAGCACGTTGGACACGTGAGCGACGCAGAGCAACTTCGTGCGCGGGGTAATCATATCCTCCAGCAGTTCGATTCTCAGCATGCCGTTTTCATCTACCGGCAAGCGCTTAAGCACTGCGCCCTTGCGCTTGCAGAGCATCTGCCAGGGCACTATGTCGGAGTGATGCTCCGCCTCTCCCACTATTATTTCGTCGCCTTGGCTGATGAATGCTTCTCCTATGCTGAACGCAGCCAGGTTAAGCGAGTGGGTGGCTCCGGAGGTGAATACTACTTCTTCCGACGAAGCTGCACTTATGAATTCAGCCACAGCATTACGGGCCTGCTCATAAGCTTCCGTCGCTTCGGCCGCCACTCGATGAACGGCACGGTGGAGGTTTGCAGTGAGCTGCGAGGAAATCTCCGCCCACCTGTCTATAACAGACCGGGGACGCAGGGAAGTGGCGGCATTGTCCAGGTACACCAAGGGCTTGCCGTAAACTCTGCGCTCCAGCTGGGGAAACTGCTGTCTGATTTGCTGAATGGTCATAATTTCTGTAGTCCGAGACCGGGGCCGGAAGGAAGCTTCATATTGCCGTCAACCACCGTCATACCCTTAAATAAGTCGTTACTAATCAATAAGTTGCCGTCAATGTCGCAGAAGTCGGCGGCAGGTGCGAGCTGGGCTGCTGCTGTGCAGGCACAGGATGTCTCGGTCATACATCCGAGCATCACTTTCATGCCTTCAGCCCGAGCGTACGCTATCATTTTGCGAGCTTCCAGCAAGCCGGTACTCTTCATAAGCTTGATGTTGATTCCGGAGTAAGCACCTTTGATGCGGGGTATGTCTTTTAGGCGCTGGATGGCCTCGTCGGCTATGATCGGAAGAGGACTTCGCTCTGCTATCCATGCAGCATCGTCCAAACGCTCCTTAGCCATCGGCTGCTCCACCAGCACCACCCCTTGTTCCTTCAGCCAGAATATTTCGTCGAGGGCTTTTTGCCTGTCTTTCCAGCCCTGGTTGGCATCCACGGCTAGCGGAAGATCTGTGACGGAGCGAATAGACTTGATCATCTGCTCGTCGGTATCCAGACCCACCTTTACCTTCAGAATCTTGAATTTTCCGGCACACTCCAGCGTCTTTTCACGCACTATTTCGGGGGTGTCGATACCTATCGTGAAGGTAGTGGGGCCGGCCTTCGCCGGGTTCAGCCCCCAAATTTTATACAGCGGCTGGCCGCAAAGCTTGCCGACAAGGTCGTGCAACGCAATGTCTATGGCCGCTTTAGCAGGAGCATCCCCTTCCGACAGGCTGTCCAGGTATTCCATTATGTCCTCCAGCAGGAAAGGGGAGGCGAAGCCGCTCAAATCAACCTTTGAGAGAAATGCGCATACACTTTCTACCGTGTGGCCCAAGTAAGGTGGCATAGAGGCTTCGCCGTATCCGGTAAAGCCGCCATACTCTATCTCGACCTGTACGCCAGGCGTGGTCTTGCGGCTGTAGGAGGCCACGGTAAACGTATGCGCCAGCTGGAGTTCGTACGGGTAGAAGGATAGCTTCATCTTTCCTTCCTCCTTTGTTTTGATTCCGCCCGGCCTGATAGTGCACGAGCCAAGGCCGGCAACTGTAGCAGCCGCTATGGATGCGCCAATAAACTCTCTTCTGTCCATTATACAAAAATACAAATTATTTGGTTATTTTTGTTGAGAATATATTGAATTATGCTCGACTACATTTCAGGAAAAATTGCGGAACTCGGTCCCACGAGAATCGTGATAGACAATAGCGGACTGGGGTACAGCATGGAGATTTCTCTCCAGACCTATGAGGCGTTGGAAGAAAAAAAAGAAGCCACCATCTATATCCAGTCCCAGATCAACCAAAGGGACGGCACTCAGGTTGACTATGGCTTTGCCGGGAAGGAAGAAAGGGAATTGTTCCGGCTTATTACCGGTGTCTCCGGGATGGGCGCAGCATCTGCACGTATGATCTTATCTTCCATGACCTCTGCCGAACTTCAAGAGGCCATCCTGTCTGAGAACGTAAATGCACTGAAATCTGTTAAGGGCATTGGATTGAAGAGCGCTCAGAGGATGATTCTGGAACTCAAAGATAAGATTGTCAAGGGAGATGGCGCAAGTTCCGAGGTGCTGTTCCAGACAGATACCAACGCCGCAGCAGATGAAGCTGCAAGTGCGCTGCAGATGCTTGGATTCACCAAGGCGAACATTCAGAAAGCCATTCAGGCCATTCTCAAGGCAAATCCACGGGCATCCGTGGAGCAAATTATAAAGTCTGCGCTGCAGATGCTATAGTGTTCCACGTGGAACACAAAGCACACGTGACGGTTGCTTACCTCCCGAAATAAACCAGCAAAACAGAAATATCAGCAGGGGACACTCCGGAGATACGGGAAGCCTGGCCTATGGTGCGAGGTGAATAACGCTTGAACTTTTGTCTGCACTCAATAGTGAGCCCGGAGAGTTTGTCGAAATCGAAATTCTCGGGAATTTCAAGTTCTTCCAGACGCTTCATCTTTTCAACTTGCAGACTCTCCCGCTGAATATAACCCCTGTATTTCAGGAAAATCTCCACAGACTCGACAACATCATTACCAGGAACATCCCTAAAGCCATATTTGAGCAGTGTTCCACGTGGAACATAATCCAGCAAATCATTCAGGGTTAATTCAGGGCGAGTGGCAATTTCTGCAAGTTTCTTAGACTCAGAAAGCACAGCGGACCCGGAAGATGAAAGGTAAGAATTAAGAGAAGACGCACTCATCTTGGTAGTTTCAGTGAGATTCTGAAGACGCTGCACTTCATCATACTTTTTCATAGTAAGTTCATACCGGTGCGAGTCAGCTAAGCCGATCTGATGAGAGCGCTGGGTGAGACGCTGGTCGGCATTATCCTGCCTCAACAGAATTCTATATTCTGCCCTGGAAGTAAACATCCGGTAAGGCTCATCTACGCCTTTAGTAATCAAGTCGTCAATAAGTACTCCAATGTAAGCTTCCTCTCGGCCTAAGATGAATGGATCCTTTTGATTGATTGAAAGGTTGGCGTTAATACCGGCAATCAAGCCCTGAGCAGCTGCTTCTTCATAGCCGGTAGTGCCATTAACCTGACCGGCAAGGAACAATCCCGGTACAAGCCTGGATTCAAGGGTCTGCTTCAACTCAGTAGGGTCGAAAAAGTCATACTCTACTGCGTATGCAGGGCGGAATACTTTTACGTCTTCCAGACCTTTGATAGCTCGGAGAGCATCCATCTGAACCGGGTATGGCAAAGAAGAAGAAAAACCCTGAAGATAATACTCATTGGTTCCGCATCCTTCTGGTTCAAGGAAAAGCTGATGTGCGTCGTTTTCAGGAAATACTCTCAGCTTATCTTCAATACTTGGACAATAACGTGGACCTCTGCCATGAATCACACCGGTAAAAAGAGGGGAATCATCGAAACCGGCTCGAAGGCGATCATGTACTTCGGTATTCGTATGGATTATGAAACAATCCATTTGACGTCCGGATCGCTGCACCGAAGAGGGAATATCAAGGTAAGAAAAACGCTGAGGGTACTGGTCGCCAAGCTGACGGTCAAGAACTGAAGTATCAACTGACGAAATATCAATTCTCGGGGGAGTCCCGGTTTTCATCCTGTCTGCAGTAATACCCCTTTCTACCAATTGACTTGTCAAGCCAAGCGAAGGAAGCTCACCGATACGGCCGCCCTCCAAAGACTTTCGCCCGACAAAAAGCTTTCCACCAAGAAAGGTACCGGCAGTTAAAATAACGGCTTGAGACTTGAAAATCAGCCCTCCACCAGTGCGGACACCACAAATTTTTGAATTCTCAAAGAGAAAAGAAGTGGCAAAATCTTCGTAAATAGTTAAATTTGAGATATTTAGAAGGTGCTTTCTCCAGTTGAGAGAAAAGCGGATTTTATCGCATTGGGCACGGGGACTCCACATTGCCGGTCCCTTTGACTTGTTCAGCATCCTGAACTGGAGGGTAGATTCATCAGTCACTATTCCAGTCATTCCGCCGAGAGCATCGATCTCCCTGACTATCTGCCCTTTTGCGATTCCTCCTATTGCGGGATTGCATGACATCTTAGCAAAGGACAAAGTATCCATGGTAAGAAGCAGAACCGACGAACCCAGCCTGGCTGCCGCGCAAGCAGCTTCACACCCGGCGTGGCCACCACCCACAACGATTATGTCAAACCTGTTACTTTCCACCGCCGGCCAAATTCTTCCTTAACTCAAGATAATAATTCTCCTTTGCACGCATAGTATGGATATCTGCCTCGGAATGATCGTCGTAACCGATTAAATGAAGAATACCATGAACTATGACCCTATGAAGTTCCTCAGTAAACTCTGTTCCATAAAATACAGAATTCTCGCGCACGGAATCAACGCTTATAAACAAGTCGCCGGAAATCACCGGTTTTTCGGAGTAGTCAAAAGTGATAATATCAGTAAAATAGTCATGGCCCAGATATTGCAAATTGATGTTGAGTATGTAAGGGTCGGAGCAGAAAATGACGTTGATATCGCCAAGACGGCATATTTCACTCTCCGCTACCAACTTAAGCCAACGGTTGTTGAACAACTTGTTTTTGTACTCGAACTTAATATCCTCAAAAAAGTACCTGACCATAGATTTGACTTTAAACTGTGCAAATCTACAACAAAAATTGGAATTGAAATTTATAATTTCTATCTTTGAGACTTGAATAGAATAAAATAAACGTATAGTACCCAATATGGAAATCAAGAAATCAGAAAAAGCCAGTCTCGAGAACAAGCGCTTGCTTTTCGTCGAAATCGGTTTCGTAGTTGCCCTTTTGGCTGTCCTCTTCGCCTTCGAGTGGAGCAGCAAAGAGAAGGCAGATACTTCCTTACTGGCCGAAAACAAGGAACTTATTGAGGAAGAAATCATTCCCATCACCCAGGAGACGCCTCCCCCGCCGCCTGAGATGGCCAAGATCCCTATTCTCTCGGACCAAATCGACATTATCGATGATGATATCAAGATCAACGACAATATCATCAACACCGAAGATGATGCCAGCCTTGGTGTAGAGATTCAAGACTACGTGGAAGAAGTTAAGGAAGAGGTTGTGGAGGAAGAAACCATTCCTTTCCAGTTGGTTGAAGAGAAGCCCAAGTTCCAGGGAGGAGATGCCAACGATTTTACCAAGTGGGTCAACCAGAGACTTGTTTACCCCGATGTAGCAAAGGAAAACGGCGTACAAGGACGTGTTATGCTTCAGTTTACCGTGAATACCGACGGCAGTGTATCCGGTGTCAAGGTCCTCCGTGGCGTGGATCCTTCTCTCGACAAGGAAGCTGTCCGCGTGGTGTCAATGTCTCCTAAGTGGACTCCTGGCAAGCAGCGTGACCGCAAGGTTAAGGTTACTTACACATTCCCTGTGATTTTCCAGTTGAGGTAATAATCAGCGTGAGTTAATACAAAGGCTGTCCCATAAAAGGATGGCCTTTTTTCGATAAAAATGGAAGAAAAAGCAGTATTCGTGGGTATCATCCGCCAGGGTGAAGACGAACGCAAAGTAAAAGAGTACCTGGATGAACTGGAGTTCCTTGCAGACACCGCTGGTGTAACAGGCGACAAGAAGTTTGTCCAAAGGCTGGACAGACCGGAGAAGGCCACTTACATTCGCAGCGGCAAACTTACCGAAATAGCCTCCTACTGCGAGGAAAACGGGATAAATTACGTCATCTTTGACGATGAACTGACGGCTATGCAGCAGCGTAACGTGGAAAAAGTCATAAAGACCGCTGCCGTGATAGACCGAACCAGCCTGATTCTGGAGATATTCTCACAGAGGGCAAAGACCTCGTACGCCAAAATGCAGGTGGAACTTGCGCGGTACAACTATATGCTGCCCAGGCTGGCAGGTATGTGGACCCACCTGGAGCGGCAGCGTGGAGGCATAGGTACACGAGGAGGCATGGGCGAAAGCCAGATAGAAGTTGACCGCCGTATCGTGAGGGAAAGGATAGCCCGCCTCAAAGAGCAACTTAAAAAGGTGGATAAGCAAATGGCTACCCAGCGAAGCAACCGCGGTCAGCTGGTACGCCTGTCGCTGGTAGGATACACCAACGTAGGCAAGAGCACTCTGATGAATTTACTGTCCAAGTCGAGCGTATTTGCTGAAAACAAGCTGTTTGCTACTCTGGATACGACGGTGCGTAAAGTGGTGATAGAGAATTGCCCTTTCCTGCTTAGCGACACTGTAGGGTTTATCCGGAAACTGCCAACCCAGCTTATAGAGGCCTTCAAGAGCACACTGGACGAAGTACGAGAAGCTGATGTTCTGGTTCACGTCGTAGATGTCTCGGCGCCTGACTTCGAAGAGCAGATGGACGTAGTCCAGAAAACTCTTGACGATATTGGTGCCGGAGACAAACCGCAGTACGTAATCTTCAATAAGATAGATAATTACGAATACGAGGAGTATGATGAGTTTTCACTTACTCCAAAGGGAAAAGACAACCGCACGCTTGAAGACATACGGCACGAATGGATTGACGAAAAGAAGGTCCCGTGTATCTTTATGTCTGCACTCAGCAGGGAAGGACTTCCCAAACTCCGCTCCGACATCTATAAAATGGTGGCGGAAATCCACGCCGGCCGCTGGCCCTTCAACAATTTCCTATGGTAGCGGATCATACAAACAAAAGGAGGTTAGTTTTGCGGCTAACCTCCTTTTGTTTGTATCAGATAATCCTTAGTCAGAGAATTTTGCTTTGAGGAATTCACGGTTCAGGCGGGCTATATGAGCCACCGTAATACCCTTGGGACATTCGAGTTCACAGGCACGGGTATTGGTGCAGTTACCGAAGCCCAGTTCATCCATCTTGGCAACCATAGCCTTGGCACGGCGCTTAGCTTCGGGACGACCTTGGGGAAGCAGGGCGAGAGAACTCACCCTTGCAGCCACGAAGAGCATAGCGGAGCCGTTCTTGCAGGTAGCTACGCAGGCGCCGCATCCCACGCATGCTGCTGCATCCATGCTTTCTTCAGCTTTATCGTGAGGGATGAGGATATTGTTGGCATCCTGGGCTGAGCCGGTGCGGACGGAAATGAAACCGCCTGCCTGCAGAATCTTGTCGAATGCTGAACGGTCCACGACGAGGTCCTTTATAATAGGGAAGGCTGCGCTTCTCCAAGGCTCCACGGTAATGGTTGCTCCGTCCTTGAAGTGACGCATAAACAGCTGACATGTAGTCACATGGTCGTCCGGACCGTGAGCCCGGCCGTCGATATACAGAGAACACGCTCCACATATACCCTCGCGGCAATCATGGTCGAAGGAAACGGGACCGCTGCTCTGGCAACCGCGCTCGACGGCCACCGGGTCGCAGCCCTCGCGAATCAGCTGCTCGTTCAGTATATCAAGCATCTCGAGGAAAGATGCGTCTTCTTCGATACCAGAAATATGATAGGTCTCGAAATGTCCTTTTGCCTTGGCGTTCTTCTGGCGCCATATTTTTAAATTGAATTCCATATTAGTCCTTGTAATTTCTGGTTATAACCTTAATATTCTCATACACAAGAGCTTCCTTGTGAAGTTCAGGCTCGTTGCCTTCTCCCTTATACTCCCAGGCAGCAACGTACATGTAGTTTGCGTCATCACGCTTGGCCTCTCCTTCCTCGGTCTGACTTTCGATACGGAAGTGACCGCCGCAAGACTCGTTGCGGTTGAGGGCGTCGCGGGCCATCAACTCTCCTATTTCGAAGAAATCCTCCAGACGCAGCGCCTTCTCCAGTTCCTGGTTGAATTCGAACTGGGTACCGGGAACGTTTACATTCTCATAGAAGTGTTTCCGAAGTTCCTTTATGAGTTCAATAGCCTTCTCCAGACCAGCTTTCTCGCGGGCCATACCCACATATTCCCACATGATGTGACCGAGCTTCTTATGAATGGAATCCACGGTCTCTTTACCCTTGATAGACAGCAACTTGTCTATGCGGGCCTGAACCGATTTCTCCGCTTCTATGAATTCGGGACGGTTAACGTCAGTCTTGGGCTCGGCGAACTTTTTGGACAGATAATCACCTATTGTAACGGGAACGATGAAGTAACCGTCGGCAAGACCCTGCATCAAAGCGGAGGCACCCAGACGGTTTCCGCCGTGATCTGAGAAGTTGGCCTCACCTATGGCATACAGGCCGGGAATAGTGGTCTGAAGGTCATAATCTACCCAGATGCCGCCCATAGTGTAATGGATGGCGGGATAAATCATCATAGGCTCCTCCCAAGGGGAAGAAGCGGTAATCTTCTCATACATCTCGAAGAGATTGCCATAACGCTCCGCAACTTTCTGGTGTCCAAGGCGGTTGATGGCATCAGCGAAGTCCAGGAACACAGCGAGACCTGTCTCGTTCACACCGAAACCGGCATCGCAGCGCTCCTTGGCGGCACGCGAAGCCACGTCGCGCGGCACCAAATTGCCGAACGCAGGATAACGGCGCTCCAGGTAGTAGTCGCGGTCTTCCTCGGGAATCTGGGATGCCTTTATCTGATGCTTGCGGAGTTTCTCCACATCTTCCTTTTTCTTGGGAACCCAGATACGTCCGTCGTTACGCAGACTCTCGGACATAAGGGTAAGCTTACACTGCTGGTCGCCATGGACCGGGATGCAGGTAGGATGGATCTGTGCAAAGCAGGGGTTTGCAAAAAATGCACCCCTTTTATAGCACTGGAGAGCAGCAGAGCCGTTGGAATTCATTGCGTTGGTGGAGAGGAAGTAGGTGTTTCCGTAGCCTCCGGTAGCAATAATCACGGCGTGAGCACCGAAGCGCTCAAGCTGGCCGGTAATAAGGTTGCGGGTGATAATTCCCTTGGCCTCACCGTTGATAACCACCAGGTCCAGCATCTCGTGGCGGGGGTACGCCTTCACCGTACCGGCTGCAATCTCCTTATTCAGAGATGCATAGGCACCAAGAAGCAGCTGCTGGCCGGTTTGGCCGCGGGCGTAGAAGGTACGGCTCACCTGCACACCGCCGAAAGAACGGTTGGCAAGATAGCCGCCGTACTCGCGGGCAAAGGGGATGCCCTGGGCAACACATTGGTCGATAATAGCGGCGCTCACTTCGGCCAGACGATATACGTTTGCCTCGCGGGCACGATAGTCGCCACCCTTGATAGTATCATAGAACAAGCGGTAAACGGAATCGTTGTCGTTCTGGTAATTCTTCGCTGCATTTATACCACCCTGCGCAGCGATAGAGTGGGCGCGGCGGGGTGAATCGCTAATACAAAATATCTTGACATTGTATCCGAGCTCTCCCAGGGAAGCAGCTGCGGATGCTCCGCCAAGACCAGTACCTACAACGATAATTTCAAGCTTGCGCTTGTTGTTAGGACTTACGAGATGAATCTCAGATTTACGCTTAGTCCATTTCTGGGCTAAAGGTCCATCAGGAATCTTTGATAATAATTTATCGGCCATTTTATTTATATTTATTGGTATTCTAAAAATCTTACAAGTTTAGTCATTTTTCGGCACAACTCCAATCACTGCCCGAATAAAGTACCTTCTTCAGGCTCTTTTTCCAGTCCGAGATGCTTGTACGACAGTTCTGTAGCTATCCTCCCCCGCATTGTCCTCACTATAAAACCTTCTTTTATAAGGAAAGGTTCATATACTTCCTCGAATGTTCCCTGGTCTTCCCCTATCGCGGTAGCTATGGTATTGGCTCCTACAGGTCCGCCTTTGAAAGTGTTGATAATAGTTCTCAATATCTTGTTGTCTATTGCATCAAGGCCACGCGTATCGATATTTAACTTGTTCAAAGCATAACGGGCTATAGCCAGGTCAATATGACCGTCTCCCATAACCTGCGAAAAGTCTCTTACTCTTCGCAGGAGTCCGTTGGCAATTCTCGGGGTACCTCGGCTCCTTAACGCAATCTCCCGGGCAGCGTCGTCATCTATTCCTATCTTTAGAATTACTGCGCTGCGCTTTACTATCTTTACCAGTTGGGCGGTATCATAATAGTCCAGTCCGCTGGTAATACCGAAACGGGCTCTCAGGGGTGCTGTAAGCAAGCCGGAACGAGTGGTGGCGCCAACCAGGGTAAAAGGGTTCAGGGATATTCTCACAGAACGCGCACCTGGTCCCTTATCTATCATTATATCAATAACATAATCTTCCATTGCGGAGTAAAGATACTCCTCTACTTCGGGTGAAAGACGGTGTATTTCATCTATAAAAAGAACATCCCCTGTATCCAGAGAAGTCAGCAATCCGGCAAGATCCCCGGGACGGTCGAGCACCGGCCCTGAAGTAATTTTCATGTTAACGCCCATTTCATTCGCAATGATATGCGCCAGGGTAGTCTTGCCAAGACCGGGAGGACCATGGAAGAGGGTATGATCCAACGGTTCACCTCTCATCTTTGCCGCTTCAATGAAAATCTTAAGATTGGATACGATTTCCGCCTGTCCGGTAAAATCTTCCAGTTCTTGGGGCCGGATTATTCCATCTAAATCCTTATCTTTGCCCTCGTTTGTATTGTGGGGGTTAAAATCGGACATTTCGTCTATTTCTTTACAATTACAAATATAGTTCTTTTAATTTATAATCTGATTTTTTTGTTTTGTAGGTTAATTTGTTAATTATCTATATAAATAATTATAAATCAATTTATTATAAATTATAAGAGTGTTGAAAACTTTGTATATACCATTGTTCTTAACCTATTGAAAAACCAGGCAGGGTATTATTACCCAAGAAAGTAACAGGTCAATAAACATGGTTTTCAACAGTATTATTAACAATGGAACTCTATGTATATAAATAAAGAGTCCACTTCGCTTTTGAAAAGCAGATTACTTTCCGAAAAAGAAGTTTTCTGCCGTTCGTTGTTTATGTCTGCGAGGTGGTTTGTTTTAAGCCAGGCCGCTGATAAAGGAATAAATCTGCTTATACTTCCCAATAAAGAGAGTGCAGAGTATTGTTCATCAGACCTGTATAGCTTAATAGAAGGAGATAGAGTATTCTTTCTCCCGTCTTCCTCTAAAAACATTGAAAGGAGCAATTATAAGTCTTCCCTCGGAGTGCAACGTACTTCCGCAGTGGAAAAGATACTGAATTATGACGGGTCCCTGCTGTTTCTGGTTTCCTATCCGGATGCACTGGAAGAACTGCTGCCCAATGAAAATAGTATTAGCAATTCTGTCTTCCGGCTCAATAAAGGAGACAGTATTTCTTATGAGCAGATTAAGGAGAAATTAAACTCCGAGAACTTTGAAAAAGTGGACTTTGTGTCTTCCCCGGGGCAATTTGCCGTAAGAGGTTCTATAGTGGATATTTTTTCTTATTCCCGCAACCACCCTTTCAGATTGTCTTTCTGGGGAGATGAAATAGAGAGTATTCACCTGTTCGATTGCAATACACAGCTTTCAATAGAAGAAACCGGCAGCGCCGAGATAGTTTCAAGTATTATATCCGAAGGATCTGAGAATGGACAAAGTATTCTGGATATCCTGCCTAAGAATACCGTTTTATGGCTGGATTCGTCCGATATGTATAGAGAAAAACCTTTTTTCAGTCTTACAAGCAGATTTAAGAAGGTATATATAGATACTCCCCTGTCGAGGCAGGATGCGAATTCGATAGACTTCAACATAGCACCCCAGCCGGTTTTCAATAAAAATTTTGAACTTCTGTCTGAAGATATACGCAAAAAAGTGGAAAATGGATATGAAGTGTTTATATTCGGAGATAAAGAAGTCCAATTGAACCGTATCCTTTCAATACTATCCCAGGATGGATGTCCGCTGCCAAAATTTATAAAAGGGAAAAACATCCATAACGGGTTTATTGACCGCACCGATAAGATATGCTGCTACACTGACCATGAAATATTCGACCGGTTCCACAGGGTGAGTATCCGCCGCAGCGTTGAAAAGTCTGAGCAGCTTACTATCAACGACTTGAATTCTTTCAATATAGGAGATTACGTAGTACATATAGATCACGGCGTAGGTGTATTCGGCGGCCTGGTCCGCATGCGGGATGATTTCGGAAGGATGAAGGAAGTCGTGAAACTTACCTATAGGGATGGAGATGTGGTATTCGTCTCTGTTCATGCTCTCCATAAAATATCCCGTTTCCGTTCCCGCGACGGTGAGGTTCCCAGAATCAACAAGCTCGGGTCCAAGACCTGGATAACCCTGAAAAACAACGCCAAATCAAGGGTTAAGGATATAGCAAAGGACCTCATTCAGTTGTATGCCAAGAGAAAAGCATCCAAAGCGTACGCCTTTTCGCCTGATTCATATCTGCAAGAGGAACTTGAATCTTCCTTTATGTTCGAAGATACTCCGGATCAGGAACTTGCCTCCAATGCGGTGAAAAGGGATATGGAAGGAGTGTGCCCTATGGACAGGCTTATATGCGGCGATGTTGGATTCGGCAAAACGGAAATAGCAATCAGGGCTGCATTCAAAGCTGCTGTGGACGGAAAGCAGACGGCAGTGCTTGTTCCTACCACAATACTTGCCCTCCAGCATTACAACACTTTTTCTGAAAGGTTGAAAAACCTCCCTTGTACTGTAGATTATGTGAGCCGGCTAAGAACTGCCAAAGAGATAAACGATATACGTAAGCGTCTGGAAGAAGGTAAGATAGATATACTTATAGGGACACACAAAATTCTTTCCGATTCTTTCGTTTTCAAAGATCTTGGCCTGTTTGTGATAGACGAGGAACAAAAGTTCGGAGTAGCTGCAAAGGAAAAACTCCGTCAAATGCGTGCCGGCATAGATACTCTCACCCTCACCGCAACCCCCATTCCGAGAACTCTGCAGTTCTCTTTACTGGGAGCGCGTGACCTGAGCATCATAAACACTCCGCCTCCAAACCGCATTCCCGTCCAGACAGAAATAATACTCTTTGATAAAGACGAAATTAAGAGCATTATAGACTATGAACTGAACCGCAACGGGCAGGTATTCTTCCTGCATAATAAAGTGGAGAAACTGCCCGCCATCTACGATATACTGCACCGGCTCGTACCCGATATGAAAATATGCATGGCGCACGGGCAAATGGAGTCCAAAACACTTGAAAACAGAATGTTGGAGTTTATCCGCGGGGATTACGACCTATTATTGTGTACAACCATAATAGAGAACGGACTGGATATTCCCAATGCCAATACCATCATAATCAACCAGGCGCAGAATATAGGACTAAGCGACTTGCACCAACTTCGGGGACGGGTAGGACGCTCTAACAAAAAAGCTTTCTGCTACCTGATAGTTCCGCCACTTACTACCCTCACCGACGATTCCAGGCGCCGCTTGAAAGCCATTGAGGAGTTCAGCGACCTGGGAAGCGGTTTCAACATTGCCATGCAAGACCTCGATATTCGCGGGGCAGGAAACCTGCTGGGTGCCGAGCAGAGCGGTTTTATAATGGATATGGGCTTCGAGACCTACCAGAAAATACTGTCGGAAGCTATGGAGGAACTTGGAGTGGAGACCGGGGTAATCCAAAAGGGAAGCCGGGACAGCTACTCTACGGACTGTACCGTCGAGACGGACCAGCCGGCCATGATTCCTGATGATTACATAGACATCACTGCAGAAAAGATCCGGATTTACAAGCAACTCGATGCTATGCAGTCCGATAAGGAGATAGACATTTTTGCAAAGAACCTTGCCGACAGGTTCGGCAAGATGACAGCTGAGGTGGAGAACTTGTTTGAAGTAGTGAAGATTAGAAATGCTGGAGCACGTCTCGGATTCGAGAAAGTAATAGTGAAAAACGGAATGTTCATTGCTTTCTTTATATCCAACCAGATGTCACCCTACTTCAGTTCAGACGTTTTCGCCCGTATAATCGAAAAAATCAACGCCGGACTGTACAATCTGGAGTTGAAGCAAAGCGACGGAAAACTCAAGATTATTACCCGTAAAGTGGATACACTTGGCAAAGCGCGGGACATTCTTAAGAAATTAGAAGAAAAAAATTCCTAACTTTGCATTTCCTGCAAAATTGAAGTGGAAAACTTATTAGTTGAAATAGGCAATACTGCCGTGAAAGCTGCCTGGGCGGAAGGTTCCGTGCTTGGCAAGACAGTGCGTTATCAGGGAGAAAAGGTTCTGGATTTCATCGTTTCGCTGGTAGAAAAGCAGGTGCCGTTGGTAATGGCGGTAGTATCGGTAAGGCAAATCAGCAGTGAGGAGGAACTTAAGTTGAAAGAGTGTTGCCAGAACCTGTTGATTATGGATGCCAGACATCCAGAAATACTGTCTGTTTACGGTATTCCGGATTATCTTTCCTACGACCGCGCTGCCTGCCTTGTCGCTGCACGGTACTTGTTCAAAGACAAGTCTTGCACCGTTTTCGACCTTGGAACAACTCTGACAGTTGATTACGTTGATGCTCAAGGCCAGTATCTCGGAGGCAATGTTTCCGTAGGGTGCCGTACCCGTTTCAAAGCATTGAACCGCTATTCCAAGGCTCTTCCTCTCGTGGATACACCGGATGATTTTCCTTTTCCGGGAGATTCAGTAAAGAGTTCAATAGAGTCCGGAGTCATTTCAGGTATAATGTTTGAAATAGAGGGGTATATTCGTTCAAACCCGGAAAATATAGTAATTTTCACCGGCGGAGATGCAATTTATTTTGCTAAGCGGATGAAAAACTCGATATTTGTAGTTTGTAACCTTGGATTGATGGGTTTGGCAATAATTACTGATGAATATGTTAAAAAGAATATTCAGTAGTCTTTTGCTGTCGGCGATTATGCTGACTGCTGCCGTTCCGGACCTGAAGGCCCAGACGTACGGCAGTTATACCCCATATTCCATTTTCGGTGTGGGAGACCTCGCCCTGCCGGGAAGCGCGTACAACAAATCTATGGGCGGAGTGGGAATAGCAAGCAGAAGTCACCGTTTCCTCAACCCCATGAATCCAGCTGCCGTCACTGCCAGGGATTCGTTGGCTTTCATGGCAGATTATTCCTTGCTGCAAGACAACAAGATTTTCCGCCAGGGAGACATGAGGTCCGCATCCAATACTATGAATGTGTCGGACTGCATTATATCGTTCCCTATATGGAAATCCTCGGCCATGATGGTCGGAATCATGCCATACAGTGATACCGGATACGGTTACGGTTATCTTGTGGAAGACCCTGCTATCATAGGCAATACCGGAAATGTTTCCTATGCTGCAAGTGGAAAAGGCAGTCTGTATCAAGCATTTGTGGGGGCGGGCGTGACTTTCTGGCGCCGCCTTTCACTCGGAGCTGAATTCATTTATCACTTTGGAAAGGTGGAAAAGACTTTCGTAGAAACTTTTTCCGATGCTTCTTACAATGGAGCTTCCAACGGTCATATCATCCAGCTTCACGCTCCGGCCGCCAAGTTCGGCCTCCAGTATGAGCAGCCTCTCGGCACAAAGAGTTCCCTTACCTTAGGCGCTACATACAAAACCGCCGCCCGACTGAGCGGAAATATTGAAAGTTACCGTTATTCCACCGGTACTGCCGCATCCGATACCTTGTACTACAAGTCCGGAGCACCCGGTGACGTGTCGCTGGCCAGCGAGCAAGGGGTGGGCATCTGCTACCGTTATGCAGACAAGTTCATGGCTGAATTCGATTACAGCCGTTCCGATTGGAGGAATACCGGAATAGATACCAGGGAAGGGCTTACCGGCAACGTTACATCCGGGACCAACCGTTCAGTTTTCCGTGCGGCGCTCACTGAATCCTACCGTATCGGCTTCGAATATGTACCCAACAGAAGTGATATAAGGTACTACTTCAAGAAGATTGCGTACAGGGCTGGAGCTTATTGGAAGAACGAATATTTCACTATAGATAATAACCCCGTAAGTGCTTATGGCATAACGATTGGCGCTACTTTGCCGGTGTTCCGTATGTACAATGGAATTACTGTTGGTATAGATTTTGGACAGAGGGGTTCAATAAAGAACAACATGATCCGCGAGACCTATTGCAATTTCTCCATCGGATTCAATTTGTTCGATATTTGGTTTGTGAAAAACAGGTACGAATAATAACTAAAGAAAGAGAGATATGAAAAAATTATTATTAGCAGCGTTTAGCTTTGGTTTATTGCTCTCCGGCGCATCCCTGAATGCACAGGACATGAGTAAGTACGGTCCTAACGCTGATGAGTGCGTTAAGTACCTCTCCTACTACACGGAGTACTACAAGCAGAAGAATTATGATGACGCCACGCCCAACTGGCGTATGGCTTATAAAGTATGTCCTCCCAGCTGCAGCCAGAACCTTCTGATCCAGGGATCCGACCTGGTGTCCAGGCTTATTGCCAAGAACGCCAAGAACCCTATCATGGTGGAAGGTCTTGTAGATACCCTGCTCACCCTGCAGGACCAAAGGGCGCAATACTTCCCCAAGTATGCTGTAACTGCCATGAACAACAAGGCCAGCTACGCCGCCAAGTATATAAAGGACGACCCCAAGAAGGTGTACGATATCTACGAGAGCGTGATAGCCGCCAACGGAAACCAGACCAAGGCTTCCGTACTGTTCAATGATTTCAAGGTAGCTGTTGATCTTTACGGTCAGGGTCAGCTCGGTACCGAGGATGTCCTCAACCTGTACCAGCGCAACCTTTCCATGCTTGAGGGAATCACCCCTTCTTCCGAAATAGAGGCCAAGCAGATTGGCGATTTCCGCACCAATATAGAGAACTTGTTCATTTCCAGTAAGGTAGCGTCCTGCGACGACCTGCTCGCTCTCTTCGGACCCCGCTTCGAGGCCAATCCCAACGACCTCGCGCTGTCCAAGAATATAGTGAAGATGCTCAGCCTTGCGGAAGATTGCAACGATAACGACCTGTATCTCAATGCAGTCACTACGATGTACTCGCTCGAGCCTTCGGCCGATGCTGCATACTACCTGTATAAACTGCATTCCGCAAAGGGTAACGTATCCGATGCCGTCAAGTATCTGAACGAGGCTATAGACCGTGAGGACTCCGACGTCAAGGCAGACGCATCCTACTACTATGAGCTTGCATTGTATTGCTTCAAGAACGGCCGTTCAGCCTCGGCTTACGAGGCCGCATCCAAGGTTCCTTCAATGGATGAAAGCCTGGCCGGAAAGGCATACCTGCTCATCGGAACCATTTGGGGTTCAGTGGCTTGTGGCGGAGATGAAATATCCCGCCGTGCCCCTTACTGGGTAGCCTGCGACTATATGAACAAGGCCAAAGCGGCAGATGCTTCCCTGGCAGATGACGCCAACCGTTATATCGGACAGTACAGCAAGTACTTCCCGCCGGCAGCAGATGCCTTCATGTATAATGTCACCAACGGTCAGTCATATACCGTAGTGTGCAACGGTATGAGGGCTACCACTACCGTACGTACAGTGAAATAGGCTTGAGGTACAAGTTGATATATACCATCATGCTGGCAAGCGTTACCGCGCTTGCCAGCATTGTCGTATCTTGTAGCAGCCAGCTGGCGGAAGCCGACTCGCTGGATTTATCCCAAACGCCTGTGCAGACGCTTGAGGATATGTTTACCGTCCAGACGAAGAACGGCAAGCTCGAGATGCGCATAGAGGCTCCCCTGATGGAGGCATACGAGAACGACAGCCTCAAGACGGACTTATTCCCAAAGGGGCTTTCGGTATATACTTACAACGAGGAAGGGCTGCTCGAAAGTATAATTTTCTCAGATAACGCTTCTCACCGGGTGGACAAGAGAGGGGCCAGCGACGACGTTTGGTCTGCATTCGGTAATGTGATGATACACAATGTCTTGAAGCGTGAGACTATGGAAACTGACACCATTTATTGGGACGCAGGAAAAAAAGAAATCCACACCGACTGCTATGTGAAAATGTATTCCCCGGACGGTTTTATGCAGGGATACGGGATGCGTTCCGACGACCATGCCCGCAACGCTATCCTGCGGAAACCGTTCAACAGTTACGGTGTCACTCAACAAGATTCAACGCTTGTTGTGATTGATTCTGTGAATTTTATTGGTGCTTTCCCAAAAAATTTGTAATTTCGCGGCCCATTACTTTTGAAAGAAAATATTAACAATAAATAACACAATGGCGGTTCTTCAAAAAATTCGCGTAAAGTTCGGTCTTGCGATATCCATCATCATCGCATTGGCCCTTCTGTCATTTATCATTGATCCCAGTACCCTGGAGTCGGCTTTGCATTCCATGTCTTCGAAATACGACGTGGGCCAGATAGCCGGTAAGAGCGTTTCTTATACAGATTTCCAGGAAAACGTGGATAAATTCACCACAATCCAGCAGGTAGCTTCCGGCTCCACCACCCAGAACGAAGAAACACAGCAGCAGATACGCAATGCTGCATGGCAGGATTTCCTGGAGAGGTATATGTTCATCAAGAACGCAAAGGCTGCAGGCATCCGCGTCGGTGAAGACGAAATAATGGACCTCACTACCGGCAGCAAGATTTCTCCTATCCTTGCCAACAATCCCGCTTTCGCCGATGAGTCCGGTGCATACTCCCCCGAGGTTCTCCGTGATTTCGTGCAGAACCAGGTAAATGTAGACGAGACCGGCAAGCTCAAGACTTTCTGGCATTACCTCCAGAATTCCGTGATGGTGCAGAAGTACTACGACAAGTTCAACGCGTTGATGAGCAATTCTGCTACCCAGCCCAAGCTGTTCCTGGACCGTACCGTTTCCGAGAACAACACTGCCGCGACCGTCAGCTACGTAACCATTCCTTTCGACTATGCCGACAGCACCGTGAAGGTCAGCAGCGCAGAAGTCAAGGAGTATTACAAGGCCCACAAGGAGAACTACAAGCAGCAGGCTGCACGCGACATCGAATACGTTGTGTATGAGGTAGTTCCTTCCCAGGCAGACATCCAGAAGGCAAGCGACGAGATAGAAGCCGTCATGGGTGATTTCGCAACCACCACCAACATGAAGGCGTTCCTGCTCAAGAACTCCGAGCGTTCCTTGTCCGAGCACTGGTACAAGAAAGGCGAGCTCGTCAGCAGCTTCTCCACCGTCATCGACGATTTCGTGTTCAACGGTTCCACCGGAGCTTCTCCCGTATTCAAGAGCGGCAATGTATTCCGCAGCGTAAGGGTGATGAATTCCGCCAACGTGCCCGATTCCGTATATGTGAAGCATATTCTCCTTCAGGGAGTTGACGCAAAGCATCTGGCCGACAGCCTCTGCGGCGTCGCTGCAAAGGGTGGAAACTTCTCCAACCTCGTGGCCCAGTATTCCATCGACCAGAGGTCTGCCGCTGACGGAGAACTCGGAAGCCTCGGCTGGTTCACCCAGAACTACATCATCCCCGGCTTCGAGCCTGCCATCACCGCTGAGCTCAACAAGCCTTTCGTGCTGAACACCCAGTACGGCAGCCACGTGGTTCTGGTGACCAAGCGCACCAAACCCGTTGCCAAGAAGCAGGTAGCTATTCTTGAGAAGAGCGCCCTTGCCAGCAAGGAGACCTTCAACGACTTCTATTCCAAGGCCAACCGTTTCGCGACAATAGCAGGCGGTACCCTCGAAGGATACCAGAAGGCAGTTGATTCCACCGGTGTTTATTCCCACAAGATGAACAATGTCACCGAGGCTACTTCCAGCTACGGCTCCATCAGCCAGGCCAAGGAGATAACCCGCTGGGTATTTGACAACAAGAAGGGCAAGGCATCCAACATCATCACCGTCAACAACAACTACTTCTTCATCGTGGCCCTCAAGGAAATCCGCGAGGAGGGTTATATGTCCGTGGTTGACGCCGCCACCTCCATCCACGAGATTCTGCGCAACCAGAAACTGCAGGCAACTACCGTGAAGAACGTTTCCGAGAAGATTTCCGGAATGGCGTCCCTGGAGGATGTAGCGAATGCCTACAATGTGAGCGTGAACAACAAGGAAGACGTTTCCTTCTCTTCCTCCGGCCGTTCTTATCTGGAGCCCGCTCTGCAGGGTGCCGCTTCCGTAGCCCCCGAAGGAAAGGTTTGCGGTCCCGTAGCCGGCCAGGCCTGCGTGTATGTATTTACAGTGGCAGACCGTCATGAGGCATCCTTCTTCACCGAGGAAGACGCAAAGCGTGATTTCACCCAAAGGAGTGCCTACAACGCACAGATGGTATTCCCTGTGATGATGGATTACGACAACGTCAAGGACAACCGCGCCCGCTTCTTCTAGGATACGGCACGGGGCGCAGGTCCTGACACATATTATTATGGAGCGATCACTATCCGGAGTATAACCGGGTAGTGATCGCTCGTTCCGCCCAGCCACCTCGGACCTGAGAAGCTCCTGCGGGGCTTGGTGCCGCCGTAGGCACGGTCCGGTTCCGACAAGGCCGGAGCGTTGAAGACGCTTTCCCGCACCTGCAGGCCGCCGGAGGCAAAGTAGCCGTCAATCTTTTCCCAAGCTCCGTTGTACTTAATTGTACCTTGCGACCCGGGCTCTTTCCACACGTCGTCATTAAAGTCGCCTACGGAAATGATATTCCTGTGGCCCTGCGCCGCAAGCGAATCCATGAGCTGCCGCATTCTTGCCATAGCTATTTCACGCTTCCCGCCGGAGCCGCCTCCGACTTTTGACGGATGGTGGTTTACGAGTACGTCAAGGTCTTCAAACTCCACCACCAATATGTCTCTCGTGGGCATTATGGCGCCGTCGCCGTCCAGAAGGTGTTTTGGGCTTGCGCGTTTGAATTTGAAGCTGCTCTTTCGCCATAGCAGGGCGCAGTCTATGCCCCGGTGGTCGGGAGATTCGAAATGGGCAATTGTGTAGTCCAGCTTGCGGAGCGGGGTTGCAGATACTAGCTGCTGCAGGGCAAAGCGGTCTCCTACTTCCATTAGCGCTACTGCATCCGGAAGCCTCCCCTGCTCGTCTGCAATCATAAAGATAGTCTTGGAAATGGCGTTGCATTTGGCGTAGAAACGCCTTTTTGTGTACTTCCCGCTGGTATCTTCACGATAATCCAGGAAGTTTTCCACATTCCAGCTAACCAGCAGCAGGCTGTCCGCCGCCGTAACATTCAGGCAAAGAGTTATAAACAGTGCAAGCATAAGTTTTTCAGCAAAAATGCCCAAAACGCGCCGTATTTCAATGAATTTTTAAAAATCGTAAAGCAGTTATTTACGATTTTTATTATTGCCCAAAATTGATTAAATTAGCACACTTTACAAATAACGAAGCTCATGAGTCTTAAATGCGGTATTGTAGGCCTTCCCAACGTTGGAAAATCTACTTTGTTCAATTGCGTAAGCAGCGGCAAGGCACAAAGCGCCAACTTTCCTTTCTGCACTATAGAACCCAATCTCGGCTCCACCAATGTGCCGGACAAGCGTCTTGAGGTTCTTACCGATATATGCAAGCCCCAGCGAACCATCCCGGCCACCGTGGACATAGTTGACATAGCCGGCCTGGTGAAGGGCGCCAGCCGCGGAGAAGGCCTTGGTAACCAATTCCTTGCAAATATCCGCGAATGCGACGCGATACTCCACGTGCTCCGTTGTTTCGACGACGGCAACGTGGTGCACGTAGATGGTTCCGTGGACCCGGTGAGGGATAAGGAAGTAGTGGATACCGAGCTTCAGATCAAGGACCTCGAAACTGTGGAATCCCGCCTGGCCAAGTGCGTGAAGGCGGCTCAGGCAGGTGACAAGGAATCCCGTAAGCTGGCGGACCTCCTGACCCGCTACAAGGCAGCGTTGGAGCAGGGGAAGTCCTGCCGCAGCGTAGCCCTTGTGAATGAAGAAGAAGCCCAGCTTGCGCACGATCTCTTCCTGCTTACCAACAAGCCCGTCCTCTATGTGTGCAATGTAGATGATGCGTCTGCGGCTTCCGGAAACGCTTATGTGGATGCGGTCCGTGAAGCGGTAAAGGACGAGAATGCCGGCATTCTCATCATATCTGCCCGCACCGAGGCTGACATCGCCGAAATGGAAGATTACGAAGACCGCAAGATGTTCCTGGAGGAGATGGGACTGGAGGAGTCCGGAGTGGTGCGTCTGGTGCAGGGGGCCTACAAACTGCTTGGCCTGCGCACCTTCTTTACCGCCGGGGCCGACGAATGCCGGGCCTGGACCATCCATGCCGGGGACAAGGCACCCAAGGCAGCGGGAGTCATCCACACGGATTTCGAGAAAGGCTTCATCCGCGCCGAAGTTATCAAATACGAAGACTTCGTGCAGTACCGTACTGAAGCGGCCGTTCGCGCCGCCGGCAAGATGGGGATTGAGGGCAAGGACTATGTGGTGCAGGATGGCGATATAATGCATTTTTTGTTTAACGTATAATACTGATAACCAAATGAAATCAAGGATTCACAGTAAGTTTGTGGAACTCTTCGGAGAGGGTGGGGCGTTTTTTGCGGCGGCTGGACGCATCAACCTTATAGGCGAGCATACCGACTACAATGGAGGGTATGTGTTCCCCGGTGCCATCGACAAGGGCCTTGTGGCAGAAATCAAACCCAACGGTACCGCAAAGGTGCGGCTGTACTCCCTGGACTATGATGCCAAGGCGGAGTTTGGTCTGGAGGAGGCGGACAAGCCCGAGGAGCAGTGGGCCCGCTATATTTTCGGGGTGTGCCGCGAGACCATCAAGCGCGGCGGCAATGTAGCCGGATTCGACGCAGTGTTCGCCGGGGATGTGCCCCTGGGCGCCGGCCTCAGTTCTTCCGCTGCCCTGGAAAGCTGTTTTGCTTTTGCCATCAACGAGCTTAACGGCAACGGCCTCAGCCGTTTCGACCTGGCCCGCATAGGCCAGAGCACCGAGCACAATTACTGCGGCGTAAAGTGCGGCATCATGGACCAGTTCGCGTCCTGCTTCGGCCGGAAAGGCCAGCTTATCCGCCTGAACTGCAAGACGTTGGAGTATCAATATTTCCCCTTCAATCCGGAGGGATACAGGCTGGTGCTACTGGATACCTGCGTCAAGCATGAGCTTGCAAGTTCCGCGTACAACTTCCGCCGCCAGTCCTGCGAAAGGGCCGCCGCTGCCATCAAGAAGAATCATCCCGAGGTTGACTTCCTGTCCGACTGCAAGCGAGTCTGGCTGGATGAGGTCCGGAGCGAGATCAGCGAGGAAGACTTCATCCGCGCCGAATACGTTATAGGTGAGGTACAGCGGGTGCTGGATGTCTGCGACGCCCTTGAGCGCGGCGACTATGAGACCGTAGGCGAGATGATGTATCAGACCCACTTCGGCCTGAGCCGCCTCTATGAGGTGAGCTGCCCCGAACTGGATTACCTGGCCCGTCTGGCCCGCAAGATGGATGTCACCGGCTCCAGGGTAATGGGCGGCGGCTTCGGCGGATGCACCATCAACCTGGTGAAGAACGAGCTGTACGAGGCCTTCGTAGTCACGGCCAAAGACCGTTTCCGTTCCCAATTCGGCCACGACCTGAAGGTTTACGACGTGGTCATTTCCGACGGCGCCCGCAGACTGGAATAACGGATGAAACGCTTGTTTGTAATCTTGCTGTCGGCTGTGCTGACGGCCGTGCCTGCCGTTGCCCAGTTCTATAATGGCGGTTCCGAGCCGGCGCATACCCGCTGGTACCAGATTACGACGCAAGATTACAAACTGGTGTATCCGGAAGGCCTGGATTCGCTCGCAAAACTCTATGCCGCCAGGCTGGAAAGCGTCAAGCTGAAGGTCGGCAGCACTGCGGGTTACGCTCCCAACCAGTTGTACCGCAAGCCGTTGCCGGTGGTGCTCCATTCCCGTACCGCTCTTGCCAACGGGATGGTAGAGTGGACGCCCAAGCGCATGGAACTCTATACTACCCCCGATTTCCAGGCGCCCCTTCCGCAGCCGTGGATGGACCATCTCACCATTCATGAGTCGCGCCATGTGTGCCAGATGCAATTTGGGCGCGAGAAGCGGTACTGGTTGCCAAATATCCTGGTGGGGCAAATATACCAGGGTGCGCTGGATATTCTCTACGGCGGCCCTGCTTTCTATGAAGGAGACGCCGTGGCGGCGGAGACTGAGTTGTCCTCCAGCGGGCGCGGACGCAACGCCGCTTTTCTGGAGTATTACCGTGCAGCCTTCCGGGAAGGCGATACCCGCGACTGGTGGAAATGGCGCTACGGCTCGCTAAAGTACTATGTCCCTGACCATTACACCATTGGATACATCACTATGGCCGGCATGAGGAGCGTATATGACGTTCCCGATTTCACCGCCCGCTACTACCAGCGCATAGTATCCCGGAAATTCTGGCCCTGGCCGGTATGCAATTTCCAGAAGACAGTGCGGGATGTGTCGGGCAAAAAGTTCCGGGAGGCGTTCCGGGAAGTTACCGATACGCTCGTGCAGCGCTGGAGCCGGGACGAGGCCGCTAGGGCGCCGTTCCAGCCGGCGACGCAGCTCACGCCCGCCCGGCGTCACTATACAGACTACTACGGCACCTGCGTGCTCGACAGCCTCGTTTTCAGCATCCGGAAAGGCACCACGCAGGCGCCCGAGATGGTGTGCTTTATCCCCGGCAAGAAGGCCCCCAGGGCCGTTTCCCCCTTCGCTTTTTATACTTCAGCCCTCAAACCGGACCAGGCCAGCGGCCGTCTCTGGTGGAGCGAAGTCGTCAACGATACCCGCTGGGACATGGTCTCCTACTCTGAGATCTGGTACTCCGACGCCCGCGGCCGGCGTTCCTGCCTGAAGAAGCGTACCCGCTGGTACAACCCTGCCGTTTCTTCCGACGGAAAGCGGATCTCCGTGGTGGAGTATCCGGAGAAGGGCGGTTCCGTGCTGCTGGTGGTGGACGCCTCCGATGCAACGGTTCTGGAGCGCTTCCCCGCCCCGGACGGCATGCAGCTGGTAGAGTCGGAATGGATAGGGAACGAGCTGTACGCCTGTGCCATAGATAGCGGCGGCCAGGGCATATACGATGTGCGTAGCGGCTTCCGGAAGCTGCTGGACTGCGGTGCCAATGTGGTCAAACAGCTTTCCGTGCACGACGGCCGGCTGTACTTCGTCTCCGACCTTGACGGCGTGGATGAGCTTTACCGCTTTTCTCCGGCAGATTGCAGCGCCGTACGCCTCAGCTCCACTCCCGTGGGCTCGTCCTCCTATGCTTTTTTGCCCGACTGGCAGGGTCTGTGCTATTCGATGCTCAGCAAGGACGGACGTCATATCTACAGCACTCCGCTCCGGGATATGCCGGCAGAGGAAACTGCTGACTTCAGCATCAGGCACGTGTACGAATTCGCGGAGCAGCTTTCCGCCGGCGGTCCCGGCCCCATCGAGGCCGCAGAAATAGATATTCCCGCACCCAAGCGCTACAACAAGCTTTCCAACGCCTTCCGCATCCATTCGTGGGCGCCGCTTTACATCGACTACGATGCGGTTGAAGAGATGAGTTTCGACGCCCTTGCAAGCTCCGCCGGTCTAGGTGCCACCGCTTTCTTCCAAAACGACCTCAGCTCCTTGCAGGGTACCGTCGCCTACAACGCCTCCTATTCCGACCACTGGGCGCACAAAGCAGAGACAAAACTGACCTACAATGGCTTGTATCCCGTCATTGAGGCCGGAGTTTCCGTGAGCAGCGACCCTCCGTACTGGTATTTCCTGCAGCACAAATTCAGTCATTTTGCTTATTCTACCAGCCTCACCAACGAAGCGCTTGAAGGGCTTCCTTCGGTAAACGCATCCTTGCGGATGTATGTCCCTCTGAGCTTTTCTTCCGGCGGCTGGTACAGGGGGATAGTGCCTCAGCTTAACTGGAACCTCTCCAACAACATTATCACCAGGGGGCAGTCGTTCCCCATGAACCGGGTGGCGGCAAGCCTGCGTGCATACATTATGAAGGCCACGCCGTCTGCCTGTACCTATCCCAAGTTGGGTACCGGGCTGGAACTGGGCTGGAGCGGCCGTCCCGGGGCTATGGGTATATTCAACCCCAACGCATACTTGTATAGCTACGCCTACTTCCCAGGCTTGATGGACTCCCATGGAACGCGTCTTTCCGCAATGCTGCAGAGGCATGGCACAGAGGCTTTGTTTTCCGAGCGTTATGCATCCGTGATGCCCAGGGGCATGGGGAGTTACTCCAACCTGGCATCGCAGATGGCGGCGTATCCGCTGCAGAGCCGCTTTACGCTGGACTACGTATTCCCGTTCGCTCCCCTGGACTGGTCCGGACTGGGCCCGGTGGCTTATGTGCGTAACCTGGAGTGTACCTTGCACGGAGACTATTCCTGCTTCGGGGGCTCCAAGAAGATGGAAACCAAGCATATAGGGGGCGTGGGAGCGGAGCTCTGCGTGGTGCTGGGCAATATCTTGTGGATACCTTACGCTACTCGCCTGGGAGTAAAATACTATTATAATTTGGGCATCCCGTCGGGACTCGACCCGCACCAGTTCGACCTGGTATTCAGCGTGGATATGTAGCCTGTTCCGTGCTGCTCTAAAAAGCGGAACACTGGTGCCTGGACACGTATAGCGGGATAAAGGCCTGGGGAAAGTATTCAATGCGAGGGGCGGGCTCGTCGAATACCACCGTGAGCACATCCAGCCATATTTCCAGATCGGCGGGCAAGGCTGCCCTTTCCTCGGAGTTCAAGAAGGCCTGCGCCGCTCCTACCATGCGCTGGCGCTTATCGTAGCCCACATTTACTTCCGGCGGCACCGGGGCTCCTGCGCTGCGGGTTTTAACTTCCACTATGTGCAGAATCTTCCCCTGGATGGTGATAATGTCCAATTCCAGATGGCTGGCTCGCCAGTTTCTCCTCAGTATCTTGTGCCCCATGCCGCACAGCCAGCTGCAGGCCTCTTCTTCGCCCCTCTGTCCTACTTTCTGTTTTTCCGTTTTCATAGCCCGGGCAAGATGGGGCTTTTCCCTTATTTAGCCAAGGAATCAAAAAAATCAGCAATGAGATTTTGCTGATTTTTTGCATAAAAAATTATTTTTCTATTCTCTTCCACAGGCGCCACATCAGCCAGCCCCATGCAAGAAACAGCAGCAGGTACACCCAGAAGGGGAGGCTGGCGGTATAGCAGTCCCAGTCCAGGGTCTTCTGGTAGTCCGGTATATCGGTGTAGTAGTAGGCTCCTGCGCCGAAATCCAGGTCCGGATTCAGTCCAAGCCCATTTACCATGATAAATATCACGGCCGCCACTGCGCATACTCCCGCAGCTATCGCCGCAACGCTGCCGGCAGAAAGCTTGCTGCGCATGTCAGTCAAGAGCAGGAACAGGGAACACGGCTCCGGAGAGCAGGAACCAGACCATTGCAAAAGTGAGAACTATATTGAAGGTCTGCCCCACTATATAGAGCCACAGCGGCTTGCCTCCCTTCATCTGGCGGGCAATATCGCGGAAATTGGTGTCCAGGCCTATGCTTACGAAAGCCAGTACGAAGCACCAGTTCTTATATTGGTCCAGCACGCCGTTCACGGCCTTTACCTGATCGGCACCGGCCAGAGGCAGTACAATGAAAGAAGCAACCAGCGAGGCCACGAAGAAACCTATGATGAACTTGGGGAAACGGGTCCAAATCTCCCCCGCTCCCGCCTTCCGGCCGTCTTTGCGGTTCACAGACGTGGCAAAAAACAGGGCCACGAAGAAGGCAATGAAGCCGATGAGTATGTTCTGTATCATCTTCACCAGTACGGCGGCTTTCTCAGCCTCTCCGCCCAGCACTGAACCGGCAACCGCCACGGCGCCGGTGCTGTCCACCGTTCCGCCTATGAGCGCGCCGCCTATGATGGGGCTCATGCCGCACGCCTTTATTATCACAGGTTCCAGAACCATCATCAACACTGTGAATATGATGGAAATGGAGATGGTCATGGTGAGATCGTCTTTCTTGCAGCCCGATGCGGCTCCGGAGGCTATGGCGGCGGAAGTGCCGCACACGCTGGTAGCGGATGCCATGGTAATGACCAGCGGCTTGTTGTCCATCTTCAGCACCTTGGTGCCGAACCACCACATGAACAGAATCACGACGGGAGTGACCACCCATGCGATCCCCAGTCCGTAAAGGCCGAATTTGGCAATGTTGGAAAACAGCACGGAGAAACCCATTATGACCAGACCGGTCTTGATATAGAACTCGGTGCGCACGGCGGGTTTCAGCCACGCCGGAGTGCCTACCGTATTGGATATCAGCATACCGACTATCAATGCCCAGAAGGCCCATTCAAGATAACGGTTGAGGGTAAACTCGGCACTGATAAGGCGTACCGCGAACGCCAGCACGAATACGCCGATAAACGCCGGAATGAACTTGCTGAACTTTTCTCCGGTGAGTTTGGCTCCCACGGAGAAGAGTACCCCCAGCACTCCCAAGGTGAGCAGCATCTTGAGCCAGAAAGCTCCGGCGGCAAGCTGCTGACCCAGAGGCACTGCCTTGGCAGCTGCGGCACCTGTGAGCTCTTCGCCCCAGGTCCAGGTCTTGAATTTAAGTGCGGAAAAATCGAAAGCGCCGCTCAGCACGGCCACGAGGCCTACGGCAATGATTATAAAACCAATCCAGACTGCCAGCCAGTCTTCGCTGTGAAGTAACTTGGAACTATTTTTAGACATTTATTAACTGTTTTCTACAAAATTACAAAGAACTAATGAAAATGATTACAATCACTACCGGAATAACCCAGCGTATTAGAAAGTACAGCAGGTTGAAAACACGGCTGCTGAACGCCAGGGTACCGTTGTTTGTAAGTTCCGCTCTCACATCATCCTTTTTCATCTTCCATCCCGCGAACAAGGTGAAGGCAAGCGCCCCTACCATCATCAAGATGTTGGAGCAGATGTAATCACAGATATCGAAAATAGTCTTTCCGAAGAGTTTGAAATCCGAAAGCGCTCCGAATGACAGCGCGCAGAGTATCCCAAGACCGGCGGCCATCACAAAAAACAGCAGCACAGATTTCCAGCGTTTCATGTGAAATTGCTCTACCAGGTGCTCTACGCATACATCCAGTATCGATATCGAAGATGACAGGGCCGCCATCAAAATGGCCAGGAAGAAAACGATAGTCACGATATATCCCAGCACCGGCGCTTCAACCCCCATTTGGGCGAAGATATAGGGCAAGGTTTCGTAAACCAGCGACGGGCCCGCTCCGGGCTCGATTCCGGCTGCAAATACTGCAGGCATAATGGCGAAGCCGGCTATAATGGCAAAGCCGGTGTCGAAGACGGAAGTCCATATTCCGGAGCCCAGGATGCTGTCTTTCTTCTTCATAAAAGAAGAATAGATGAGCACGGTTCCTACGCCCAGCGACATGGAAAAGAACGCTTGCCCGAGGGCGCAGGCCAGGCCGTGAGAATCCAGCTTCGAGAAATCCGGCTTCACGAGATATTCCACTCCGGCCTTCGCGCCCGGCAAAGTGACGGAAAAAATCACCATCGCCAGCATTAGGGCCACCATGAGCGGGGTGGTAATCTTCGTGAACTTTTCTATGCCGTTCTTAACCCCTCGCAGCACAATGATTGCGGTGGCCGTCAGGAAGGTAAGATGCATGGAAATGGATTCCAAGGGGGATGAGGCCATGCGGCCGAAGATGGCCGTAGCCTTGTCCGGATTGCCCTGGGCCAGCCTTCCGCTGAGCGAACGTACCAGGAAATCCAGCGACCATCCGCCCACCACGCAGTAGTAGGAAATTATGATGAAGCAGGTCAATACAGACAGCAACCCCATATATTTCCACTTGCTGCCCGGGGCCAGTTTATTGAAGGCACCGTACACTCCGCTCCTTGCCCTGCGCCCTATCAAGGATTCGCACACGAAGCAGGGTACGGCAATCAGGGCCCCGCAAATAATGTAAGCAATGATGAAAGCGGCCCCTCCGTGTTCTCCTACCATGTATGGAAAACGCCAGATGTTGCCGAGTCCTATTGCGGACCCCGCCATGGCCATAATGAACGTGAAAGAACTTCCGAAATTTTCTCTTTGGGAAGACGGCATCTACTACTAACTTTTTAACGTTCCCAAATATCGGAAAAAATTCTGTAAAACAAGCGATTGAGCCGTTAGTTTCGCTCGTAAACCACAAATTCGAACTTATATCCGCTCTCCGGGTCTGTATGTGTTTCGGAGCTGCTTGCCCGGTGCCACACTGCGGGATCTATCTCCGGGAAGAAAACGTCGGCGCCTTCCACCACGGTGTGCACGTGGGTGATGTACAGGCGGTCCATCATAGGCAGGGCCGCACGATATACAGAAGCTCCTCCCATCACGAAGCACTTGTCCTTGCCTGTGGCCTCCGCCTCTCGGAAAGCCTCATCGAAGGAATATACGCAGCACACGTCGGGAATGGGTTCGCCGCCCAGGTTGAGCACAATGTTCTTACGCCCCTTGAGCGGCCTGAAGGGCAGGGAGAAATAGGTGGTGCGGCCCATAATCACCGGGTAACCGGAGGTGACGGACTTGAAGTATTTGAGGTCTTCCGGGATGTGCCAGGGGAGATCCCCTTTCACCCCGATTCCGTTGTTGTCGGCAACAGCGACAATCAGGCACTTGAGCATAGCAGAAGGGTGTTTTATGGTGTATTTCATACTGCAACCGGGGCTTTGATTGCCGGCCACGGGTCATAGTCTTCCAGGGTAAAATCTTCGTAGCGGAAGTCCCAGAGTTCCTTTATTTCCGGGTTCAGCCTCATGTGGGGGAGCGGCCGGGGCTCGCGGGACAGCTGTTCCGCTACCTGGTCGAAGTGGTTGAGATAAATATGGGTGTCTCCTGTGGTATGGATGAACTCCCCCGGTTCCAGGCCGCAGACCTGGGCCAGCATCATGGTCAGAAGGGCGTATGAGGCTATGTTGAACGGAACGCCAAGGAAGGTGTCCGCACTGCGCTGGTAAAGCTGGCAGCTGAGTTTGCCGCCGGCCACGTAGAACTGGAAAAGACAGTGGCAAGGCGGGAGCGCCATCTTGTCTATGTCTCCGGGGTTCCACGCGCATACCAGGATGCGGCGGGAATCAGGATTGTGGCGTATTAGTTCTACAACCTGCGCCAGCTGGTCGATAACTCTGCCGTCGGTGGCTTCCCAACTGCGCCACTGATGGCCGTATACCGGCCCCAGGTCCCCGTTTTCGTCGGCCCACTCGTCCCAGATGGTCACCTTGTTGTCGTGGAGATAGGCTATGTTGGTATCTCCGGCGATAAACCACAGCAATTCGTGGATGATGGAGCGGAGATGGACTTTCTTGGTGGTGAGCAGGGGAAAGCCTTCGGAAAGGTCGAAGCGCATCTGGTAACCGAAGATGCTTTGGGTGCCGACTCCGGTGCGGTCTTGCTTGATGACCCCGTGTTCGCGTATATGCCGCAGTAAATCCAGGTATTGTTTCATTGTGCGTAAATGTTTTCAAGGTAGGCCAGGACATTGTGAGTCGGAGCGTCTTTCATAAGCACGCGCTTCTTGCTGTCCAGGAGGTACAGTGAAGGTATGGCGCGGATGTCGTAATCCTGGGAGTCCCTGAGCATGAAGGTGTAATCGTAGCCGTTTATCCAGCTTTTGGGGTAATTGGGCAAGTAATCGCGCCATTTCTGCACCTCTTCGTCTATGTATATGTTCACTATGGCCAGGCGCTTGTCGGCAATCATGGGGGAAATGCAGCCGCAGCTGTTGATTTCGCTGATTATTTCCTTGCAGGAATTGCAGCCGGGATTGCTGAAGAACAGCATGGTGTAGTCTGCGCGTATGCCGTGAAGGCTCCCTTTGTTGCCTCTTGCATCCTTGAAGCTGAAGTCGGCCGCAGTCTGGCCGAATCCGTTCCTGCGGCATTGGGCGGCCTCATAGCGGAAGGCGTTTCGCATGTCTTCCCGGGTGCAGGGGCTCTTCAGCATCCCCTCTACGAAGGGCAGGTAGAAATCTTCATCCCTCATGGGTGAGTTCGGGTCGAAAAGGTAACTGGATACTTTCTCGGTCGTCCTGAGGTAGGTCTTGGCGCTGGTGTCGGCAAGCTGCCGGGCTTCCAGTTTGCCGAAGAAGTTGCGTATGCTTGCCGTGGCTTTCTTGAACGGTGCAGGCTGGTCCGGCGTAGCCTTGACCTTCATCATCCGGAGGATTTCTATATAGTTGGAAAGAGCTTGTTCGAACTCGCCGTCGGCCACGCCCAGAATGGAATTCGGCGTCGTGCTGCCGCTTCCCTTGAAGAAAGCGTCCCAATAGTGCTCGAGCATATAATCCATGGCATTGTCGGGGTTGTCATCGTAAACGCTTGGTACCGATACCATTGGAAACTTCCCGGCGGGTTCCGCTTCCGTGTTTGCCGTGGCGGTGGTGCCTGGCAAGCTGTGCTTTTCGCTCCCGTTGCCGCCTCCGGAGGCATTGTTCCCTCCGGACGGACCGTTGCAGGCACACAGCAGGAGCAGTGCGGTTAAAACAATGATGTATTTCGTTTTCATATCCAAGACAAAGATAATCAAAATATTTTGTACATTTGATTCCCGTTAAACAGTAAGATCATGGGATACAAGAATCGCACGTTGAACTGCTTCCTGATTCTCCTTTCAGGACTCTTTGCCTGCGCCTGTTTCAATCAAAGCGAACCGACGGAAAATCCTCTTTTGACAGATCTTATGTCCCGTCTCGATAGTGTCGATATCTACATTGCCCGTTACGAAGCCAAGTTGTCGGATACTCGCAAAAAGATTGAGAAGATTCCGTCGGATAGCAAAGAGAAGATTGATGCCTATATTTCTTTTGCCGTTGATTATAAGAATTTCGAATCGGATTCATGCATCGTATATCTCGACAAGGCCTTGGAACTGGCCGGAAAGTCAGGCGACAAAGACTTGCAGGACAAAATCAACTTGATGAAAAGCAACACGCTCATCAACAACGGGCTCTTTTTCGAAGGGTCGCGGATCATAAATACCATAAAACGCGACTCGTTGAGCAGTGACAATGTCCTTCGATACTATCAGGCTCTACGTACTCTTTACCACGATTCTTATCAAGTGTTGGACTCCAAGCCTGCGCTCCGCAAGGAGTTCGTGTCCATTTATGTTAACTATCGGGATACCTTGCTTTCTCTGTTGCCTGAAAACTCTCATACGGCACTTCGGGAAAAGGAGAGAAGTTATGCCAGGGAAGGTGCTTTTGAACAGGCGCTGGCCATCAACCAGGAACGTCTGGACACCGCAATAGCAAGCAGGAACGAGCGTCTGGCCCTGGTCTATTACGACCGTTTCATCATTTATACATACTACATGAAGCGGCCGGTTGAGGAGAATGTCGATTACCTGTTGAAATCGGCAATACTTGACCTCACCAGCGCCAACCAGAATATTGCATCTCTGCGCTATGTGGAGAATTATCTTACGAGCCTTGGCCGCCTGGACGACGCAAAGCGGGTATCCGACTATTATTACTCCACAATGATAAGGCTGGGCAGCAGGTACCGCTTGCTGAACGGTGTGGAAGCAAGTATCCGTATCAACGAGAACTATGCCGCCATGTTGGCGCGCCAGAAACGTCGTGTACAGATAGGTCTGATACTCATTGTGTTTATGTCCCTGCTGTTGTTGTTTATCACTGTTATAGTCGTTCGCTCCAGGGATAAAATAGTCTTGCTCAACGATAAACTGGCGCGCTCCGGCAAGACGGCAAACCGATATGTGCTGGGATTCTTTGAACTGTACTCCACATATATCGCCCGTCTTATGGCGTTGCGGGCCAAAATCAACACTAACACCCGCAAGGGCAATACCAAGTATGTGCTTGACCTGACCGACCCCTCCAAGGATATCACCAACGAGGAGTTGAAACAAATGTACCATAACTTCGACAGCGCGTTTCTGGACATCTTCCCCAATTTCGTCCAGGACTTCAATTCAATGCTCAGACCGGAATGTCAAATCACCCTGAAATCCGGCGAACTGCTGAATACTGAACTTCGTATTTTTGCTATTATCAAACTTGGCATTACCGACAGTTCCAAGATATCCGAACTGCTTCATTGCTCCATCAAAACCGTTTATAACAAGCGTTCGGAACTCAACTCCAAGCTACTCATCCCAAAAGACCAATTTGCCGGAAAATTGGCTGAAATTTGATTTTGGGAAACAAAAAACCATTTCCTTAAAATGCAAAATGGAAACAAGTTAATATGTTTATAAATAAATATTTACAGGTTCCCTAAACTGCAGATAATTTCCTTTGTGCTTGCAAATAGTTGTTTTTTGAGAGCAAACTGCATACATTGCTAAAAAAATAACGCGCGCGAGCCATGAAAAAATTCCTTGTCCTCCTTTTGTCTGCAATTCTGTTCGCTTTGCCCTCCTTCGCTGAGGGACCGGCGCATTCTGCGGACAAGAAAGATGCTCCCAAGAAGACGCTCAGGATTCTCTATTGGAACATCCAGAACGGAATGTGGGCCGGTCAGCCGGATCACTATCAAGCCTTTGTGGATTGGATAAAATCTAAAGACCCGGATATCTGTATCTTTTGCGAGGCTGCTCAGATTTATTACGACGGGACGTCGACGCACATGCCGAACGAGGAGCGCTATCTTCCCGCTCACTGGGGCGAGCTTTGTGCCAGGTGGGGGCATCAATATCACTTTGTTACGCCTCGCCGCCCATCCACTTCGACCCCTTTCGGACTTACGAACTATCCGGATGCCATCACCTCACGGTACCCCATAGACAGCATAGCCATCGTCTGGGGTCACAAGCCGGACACTGTGGTGGTGAATTACGCCGGATGGTATCAGGTGCATGTGGATGGAGTGGAGAAGCCTCTCAACATTGTGCCAGTCCATCTCAAGCACGGCAAATACGGCTATGGAGTGCCCCATGACCAGCGGAAGGCCAGCGAGGAAAGGTATGAGGGCGAACTGCATCGCGTCAAGGAACTCACATGTATTCTGGACCATACGGTACGCAAGACAAAGAACCCGGATAAGGAGCTTTGGATAATGCCGGGGGATTATAACTCATACAGCCGCAAGGATAATTGGAAGTACAAGTGGAACAATGCGTCGCTCGGATTTACAACCCAGGACTACATGATTTTCCAGTCTCCGTTCTTCGACCTGGTAAAAGAGTGCTATCCGGATGACTTCATGCCTACCTGCGGCAACTTGAGGATAGACTACCTGTACGTTTCCAAACCTATGCTCAAGGCTTGCGAAGATGTTTACACCCAGCCGGATTCGTACACCAAACGCGAACATTCCGGCGTCAGCTCCTTCTATATCCCTTCGGATCACTATCCCATCATCGCGGATTTCAAACTGTCAAAAATGAAATAGCATCAATATGGACAGAAAAACAACTTTGCTGCTGCTTTTTGCCTCTCTGGCCGTCGTTCTGTGCTCCTGCGCCAAGAACGACGAAGTTCAGGTCCCGCCCCGGAGCGAGTTCATCACGGTGTATGAGACTTCGGCGGAAAAGACCGTGAACGATATCCAGATTCCGTTCGACGGAGTCCAGGACGGGAAGATACATGTCCTGTCCAACGTGGAGTTGCAATGGAAGTACCTTGTGAGCCAGTCGGCATCGGATGACGAATGGTTCCAGATCAAGTCGGTAGAAGAAGTCGAGCCGGGCCACACCGTGGTCACTTACGACGCGGCCTCTATCCTGACTCTCAATTCGCTGGACCGCCGCGAGGGTAAACTCAGTTTCTCCTGCCCGTCCCAGTCGCTGGGCAAATTCCTTTCCGTCAGGCAGGGTTACTCGCAGAAATTCATGGAAGATTTCTCCGGGGAGCCGGGCGAATGCATTACCATCAGCGGTAAGCAGACCTACACCACGGAGGAATATCCGTCGTTCAACAGCGACTATTTCGACTACATTTCGTTCAATGCCTGGGCGGAGACGGACAATGAGTTCCTGAGCAAGAATATCACCCTCGACGTGACCGTTTCAGGCGGCATGTTCTACGACACCGGCTTCACTACCTACAGGGTCAACGTGCCAATCGGCACCGCCCCGGAGAAGAACAATCTCAAGTATCTTCTCCTGGTAGGCAACGGTGAACGCATGAGTGCCAAGACGCACTTCACTTTCAGCACCGCCAACGACGACCAGGTATTCGTGCATATCGACAATTTCGCGGCCTACAGGGTCACGGAGGCTGAAATGGGCGTGATTTACGACGAGGAAGATTTCGAATACGAGGAGGAGGTCGATTGGATATGAGAAAGTTGATTTCAACCCTTCTGGCTCTGGCGTTGCTCGTTCCGGCCTTTGCCCAGACCCGCAAGGTCAGCGGTGTGATCCGTGACGAAAACGGGGACACCATGCCCGGTGCTATCGTGGTAGTGAAGAGCGGAGCGCCCGACGGCAATGTGGCCTCTTCGGTTACCACCGACTCCAACGGCCGCTACACCCTTGAGTGCAAAGACAGCGACTATATCTCCGTGTATTTCCTCGGTTACGCCGAATCCGTGGTCCCCGTCAAGGGGCAGAAAACCATCGATGTAACCTTGATGCCCGATGCGGCGCAACGTCTTGAGGACGTGGTGGTTATCGGTTACGGTGCCGTCAAGAAAGCCGACCTCACAGGATCGGTTACCAACGTAAAAATGGCAGAAATCCGTGACGAACCGGTGCTTTCCGTGGATCAGGCTCTCCAGGGCCGTGTGGCAGGTATGGAAGTGACGAGCACCGATGGCGAGCCGGGCTCCGACGCAGTTATCCGTATCCGCGGTTCCCGTTCCATCACCGCCTCCAACGACCCTCTGATCGTGGTTGACGGCGTCATGGATGCGGTTTCGTCGCTCAGCGACATCAACCCTTCCGATATCGAAGCCATTTCCGTGCTCAAGGACGCATCTTCCACGTCCATCTACGGCGCCCGCGGTGCAAACGGTGTAATCATCATCACCACCAAGGGCAGTGCCGATACGGCCGATCCCGCCCAGAACATCGCCATCACCTTCAATGCCACCGCCGGCGTCTCCATGCTCCCGCGCAACCTTGACCTGATGAATTCCGAGCAGTTCGGTCTCTACCGCAACGAGTATTACCAGCACATCGGAACGTCCGCATCCATGGATATGACCACCCCGCTCAGCGGCCTGTCCGTGAAGACACCCTTCACCAACGGTCCCGGTACAGACTGGATAGCCGACGTAAGCAGGGTGGCCCCGTACCAGAACTATTCCGTCTCCATGAACGGCTTCCAGGGCCGGCAAAAGTTCTATGCGGCTTTCTCCTACAGCGATGAACAGGGTATCATCAAGAAAAGCGGCAAGCAGAACATAACCGGAACCCTGAACATTACCAACAAGATGTTCGACTGGCTGTCGGTATATTCCAACATCCGTTACCAGTACCGTCTGCAAGACAACTTCCTCACTGCCATAGGCGGCGGTGGAATCTATTACGCAGCCCAGTACCTGTCGCCGCTCATCAACCCGAAAGATTCATACAACCCGCTCAGCAACGGTGCAGCCCAGCAGGCCAATGCCGTCGTGCGTCTGAATGAGAATACCGACCGCACGGACCGTAGCATGCTCAGCATCTCGTTGGGAGGCAACGTGAGGATAGCCGCTCCTCTCAAATACAAGACCAAGGTCAACTATTACTTGTTCGACCGTCAGCGCTACAGGTATTTCCCTTCCACCCTTCCTTCCAGGACCGACGCCATGGGCGGCTCGGCCACCAGAATGAACTACGGCGAGCAGAGCATCTACTTCGAGCAGACTCTGGAGTATTCCCGGGAAATCAAGTCCCACCATTTTGACATCACTCTCGGTCAGACATACAAGCATTTCCTCAGCCACAATTTCACGCTCAGCGGCGAAGGCTACATAGTGGACGCCATGAAGTGGAACAATATGGGCGCCGTAACCGACAAAAACAGCTATGGTGCCGGTACCGAGCAGATTATAAAGGACAAGATGGCTGCCTTCGCCAGACTCAACTACAACTTCAAGAGGCGCTATTACTTCACCTTTACCGGCCGTCTGGACGGAGCTTCCAACTTTGCGGCCAACCACAAGTGGGGCTTCTTCCCTTCCGGTGCTTTCAAGTGGGTAATAGCAAACGAACCTTGGCTGAAGGGTGTTGAATGGCTCGACGACCTGTCTCTCAAGCTCAGCCTTGGCCAGTCAGGAAACGACCTCAACCAGGCCTACCGTTCCCTGGCCAGACTCGACGGCGGATCCAGCGGTTATCCTTTCGGCGGAACTCACAGCCAGGAATACTGGCAGTCCAGGATTGCGGCCCCCAACCTTAGCTGGGAAACCACCACCCTGGGCAACCTGGCGCTCGACCTTTCGATATTCAACAGCAGGTTCAACCTCACCTTCGAGGCCTACAAGGCTGTCACTACGGACCTTCTGCTTACAGTCAAGACCCCTCAGCACACCGGTTACGACAACAAATACCAGAATATCGGCCGCACCTCCACCCAGGGCCTCGAACTCAGCATGAATTCCCGCAATATCGTGAAGCGCAACTTCACCTGGACCTCCTCCTTTACCATTTCCCACGCATCATCTATCGTGAACGATATCGGAGCCGAGTCGGAGGTATCTTCCAGGATTTCTCCTACCCAGGTCGGTTACATGACCGTAGGTTATAGGGTCGGCTATCCCGTAAACTCTTTCTGGGGCTTCCAGTACGCGGGCGTATGGCACAACAAGGATGAAGTCGAACGCAACAAGATTACCCATGCCTTTGCCAACGACCAGTCCTCCACCAAGCTCGGTTACCCTATCTTCATAGACCAGAACCACGACGGTTCCCTGGATTCCAGGGACATTGTGTTCCTCGGTTCTCCGGACCCCATCGTATCCGGCGGCTTGCAGAACACCTTCCGCATCAAGGGCTTGTCCCTGGGCGTGTTCTTCTCTTACTGCTGGGGCGGTAAAGTACTCAACTATTCGGAATTCTATATGGCCGGCTCCCGCCGTACCAACCAGTATGCCTACATGATCAACGCCTGGCATCCTATCAAGAATCCCGATTCCAACCTCCCCCGTGCCGGTATCTTCGACAACAGCGCCCTGCCCAGCTCCTTTATCATTCACGACGCTTCTTACCTTCGTCTGAAGACCGTGAGCCTCGGATACCGCTTCAACCTCAAGAGCAGGGTGATACGCGAGCTCGAGATGACCTGCTCCGGAGAGAATCTGTATCTGTGGTCCAACTACAACGGATTCGACCCCGATGTGTCGTCCGGCGGCACAAACGGATACGACAATTCGTATTATCCCAAGCCTATGCGCATTGTTTTCTCAATCCAACTGAAATACTGATGTGCCGTATGAAAAAGTTTATCATAACCATATCGATAATGGCCGGCGTGCTGTCCATGGCCTCTTGTTCGCTTGAGGAAGATACTTCCGCAATCGTCAGTCCTTATGATTTCTACAAAACGGTGCCGCAGATAAGGGCTGCTGTCAACGGATGTTACGACCCGTTGAACGAATTCCATAATCTTAAGTATTTGATTGCCACCGAGGGGGCTACAGACCTGGCTTCCACAAACGGCTCTGCCCAGCAGGATGCCCGTTTTGAAATCAGTCCGTCAAGTCCCGGTGCGGCCACCATTACCTGGAGGCAATGCTGGGTAGGGGTTCGTCTCTGCCTGAGCACCCTGGCAGGCATCGGGCGCTCCCCTCTGTCGGAGAGCGAGAAGTCCCCGTATGCCGTGGAAACCCGCATTCTCCTTTCCTATTATTACTATGTTCTGACCAGTTTCTTCGGGGACGTACCTTTTTACGAAGACTACGTTGAGAACGATGATGACATGCAGCGCATAGCCCAGATCGGGCGAATGAGCGCCGTAGAAACCCGCAAGACTCTCATCGAGGAACTCAAGCTTTATGTGCCCACGCTCCCTCAGGTACGCACCAGCGACCAGCAATACAATTATTGCGGAGCTGCGATGGGATGGATGATGATTGCCAAGATGGCGGCATGGAACAAGGACTGGGACGAAGTTATATATGCTTGCGAGCACCTGGAGGCCATTTACGGTGACTTGAACCAGTACCCATACATGGACGTCTGCTTCCGCAACAAGAATACCCCGGAATCCATCTTTGAGATTAACCACGAGTTCGTGGAGGGCGGTATCGACTACACTCCCACCCAAGGCCTGAGCATTTCCTCCATAGTACTGCCCAAGCGGGGGGCCGACGAGGCTGGTACGGACAGCTACGACGGTGTTCCCATTCCTGAGGTAGGCGACAAGGCATACAGCTATACGCCCCTCAGGCCCACCACTTATATGAAGACCACCGTGGCGCCTACGGGCACCGGAGACATACGCCGCGAGATCAATATGGCTACCGGCTGGAACGGCGTGAAATTCAAAGGAAGCCGTACCTGGATGGGCCAGAAATTCTGGTGTTTCCACATTTACCAGAATCACGATTTCACCAACTACAAGATTTTCCGCTATGCCGACGCCCTGCTCCTGCTGGCCGAGGCCTGGTGCGAAAAAGGCAATTACTCCAAGTCAATTGACTACCTCAACAAGGTTCGCACCCGTGCGGAAATCAGCCCTTATTCGTACGTGAGTGCAGTGAAGCTCCGCGGCGAAATCCGTGACGAGCGCGGCCGTGAGCTCTTCGGAGAATTCGGGCGCAAATTCGACCTCGTCCGTTGGGGAATATGGTACGACCAGGTGGTGGCATACAACGGCTACAACCTTGCGGTGCAGAATGTCCGCCCCTGCCACGAGTATTATCCTATCCCGGATGTGCAGTGCGCACGCACCGGGCGGGTGCTTTCGAATCCAGAGTATGAGAAATACGGCTTGTAAAACAAAAGGGATATGAAAAAGATTCTACTATATATCTTGATTTTGTCTGCGGCGGTCTCCTGCAGGGAGAAAGCCGAGTACAACCGCACCCTGGGATTGCTCTCGGAGTACAATGTGCTTTCCGCAGACGGCGGAAGCACCCAGGTGGCCGTATATTCCAACACCGATTGGACCGTTGAGTTCGACCACCAGGTGTCCTGGGCCTCCATAGACCGTTTCAAAGGCGTTAAAAGCGGATACCTCGTGTTCGACTATGAAGTCAATTACGGCCGGGCACGCCGTGTGAACCTTATATTCAAGGCCGGAGAAGAGACCCTTACTCTTAGTATGTACCAGAATGCCCGCTTCGCCGATGCAGACTGCATAATGGACCTCAACGCCACCACAATCGAGGTCCCGTCCTCCGGAAGCACCGAAGAAATAGCTTTCGAGACAAATCTGATTTACAACCTGGATGAAATGTTCCTGAGCCTGACCTACCCGGAAGGACAGGAAACGGATAATCCCTGGATTAGCCTGAAGAGCGTGGAAAAGGACAAAGTGAGCATTGTGGTCGCCCCCAACACTTCAGGCGCCCCGCGTACGGCGAATATGAGACTCACCCACATAGACGCCGGGTCCTACGACTCCACCGAAGGAGACATTATTTATTCGAATACTGTTACAATCGCCCAGAACCAATAGCAAATTATGAAACAGACAATACTATTTGCCATTTCTGCTTGTGCGCTCCTGCTGTGCTTGTCTTGCGAAAAGAACGGTTTCGATGTTTTTGCGCCGGATGAGCTGGGCATGCCCGAACACGAATACTATGTGGACGAAAAGGGAGGAGACATCGATATTCCTTTCCTGGCCAACAAGCAAGGCGAAGTATCCTTTATCGATCAGGAAGATAAGTCCTGGGTACAGCTCGGACTCACCTCGTTCTCTGCCGATGGGGACATTCCCGTCCACATCCAGCAGAACAGCGGTTTCCAGCGCCGGGCGGAGATACTTTTGAGCACCGAAACCCGTAAAGACACCGTATTCGTATTCCAGCGCGGAGCCGTTGAGGAAAAGTTTTACGTATCTGCCGGTTCAATGCTTGTGTACAACGGCACCGGAGAGGTGAATACCGTGGTTACGGACATAAATGTGCCCCTCGACCGCGTCACCACCGAGGTGCGCTATTCCGGCGAAGAAGAGTGGATAAAGGACTGCAAGCTTACGAACAACTCGCTTACATTCAAGACCACCGACAATACCGATAAGAATTACACCCGCCGTGCCCTCATCGTCCTTTCCTACAAAGACGGATGGGAGGCTGAACGTACGGCCACGGTAATAGTAATCCAGGCGCGTGCAGACAACAAAGTCGGCACCGTCTTCACCTTCGAAGAACTTCGCAAGATAGCTACTATCAGCGGATATACCCTTCCGGAAGACGCCCTCGTGGAAGGTTACATCGTCAGTACTACCGAAGGAGGCAACGCCGGAGACGCACAGGTCGATGACTACAAGCAAGGCACCGGCGTCATAGATTACACCCTGACGGACCGTACATCCTACCTGGTGAGCCCCGACGGGCAGTACGGCATACGGCTCATCGCCACATCCGCGGCCGACAATGATTTCGTACGCTACAGCCTTGTAAGCCTTGGTCTGGGAGGTGCCGTAGTGAAGAAGTCCGAGACCGCCCCGCTGAGCTACACCATAGAAGGAGTACAATCCGGCAACATCCTCGCCAGCTCCGACGGCACCCTTACGATGCCCCGTAAAGAAAAGAGCATAGAGGAACTTACGGACAACGACATCAATACCCTCGTAACGATAAAGGATTGCGAGATAGCTATGCGCAAGGGCCCCTTTACTCCTGTGAATGAGGGATATACCTCCCTTTGCGGATACAACCGTCTGGCCAAGTATCCCATCCTCATCCGCGACATCAAGGGCGGCAGCATGTATATGTTTACCAACATGACCTGCTCCTATCGCCGCAACGGTGAGACCCTGCCCTACGGCAGCGGCGACATCACCGGCATCGTGGTGCACGAGAGCTACAAGAGTTTCGAGAAAGACGGCAACATAGGCCGATACCAGCTGCGCCATCTTGTCCGCGAGGAAATCGATCTCAAGCCGGATTTCAAAGACAATTTCTCCGGCATCATCACGGAGTTCCGCTATGCCAAATTCCCCGGCGAATTCGACAAGACACGCCTCCCCGAGGCCATTCTCGCCACCAAGGGCAACGGTGAGCTCTGCCACACATACGGGAGCGTAAGCAATTTCTCCCCTTCCTATTTCTACATAGGCCAATGCGGCAGCAGCAAGAAGGGCAAATATGCCGAGGGAGCCGGAATCGAGCTTGACGAAGGCGGCATCTACGAACCGTGGATAGGCAAGGAGAAAGACCAGAACACGGACGGCAAAGGCTGGTTCAAGGACAATCTCAAGCTCAGCTGGTCCAACAAATACTGGTGGGATTCTTCGAACTCCCGCGGATATTGCTGGCTGGTCAATTTCAGCACCGCCGGCATCAGCTCCGACCGGGTTTCCATGCAGTTTGCAATGTACAACAATTCCCAGAGCGCACGTTCTCCCCGTTACTGGAAAGCCCAGTACTCGCTTACCACCACCGACACGTCCCCTGAAAGCGACGGCGAGTGGATTGATATAGGGGAATTTACCGTGCCGGACGTAGCTATCTGGGCCTCCCAGAACGACTGGCAGACCCTTGGCACCCGTGTGTATGACTTCCCTCTTCCGACCGAGATTCTTGGCCACGAAAGCGTGAGCATACGTCTTATGCCCCGCAACAACAAGGCTGCCGCCAAAGAGGAAGGGTCCTACGATACCAGCACTGTAGCCAACAACAGCGGCTATAATACCATGGATTATTTTGCAGTACGCTACAACAAGTAGAATATGAAAAGGTTCTTCACATTAGCAGTTTTGCTCCTGCCCGCACTCTTTGCCTGTACCGGAGAGAAAGAACTCGCAAAAGAAGGCGCGACAAACGTAGTGCTGAGCAAGGACAAGGTTGACATCATGGTAGGCGAAACCGCCTCCATTACGGCAACCGTGCTTCCCGAGGCGCTCAAAATGAAAGTGATATGGAGCGTGCTCGATACGGAGTATGCCGAGGTCAAGGACGGCGCCATTACCGGCAAGTCGGAGGGTGTGACTTACGTGATAGCCACTTCCGCCGACGGAAAAAAGAAGGCGGCCTGCATGGTCAGCGTCAACCCGCCCATAAAATACAGTGTATCCGTACAGGATGAATACGGCAATACCCTGGACGGCATTTACGGTTACCCTGGCATGTCTTTGACGCTTTCCGCCGTTACTTCCGACGGGGAGTCCGGCCACCGCTTCTCCTGGAGCGTCGAGGATGCTTCCGTGGCCACCGTCGATTCCGGCGGCCAGCTTACTTTTGGCTCCGTAAAGAGCAACGACTTCGCTTTCGTGTACGATGCTCAGTCCTACCTGAGAGTTGTGTCCGAAGACGGCTACGGCTGCAAGATACCCGTACGCAGCAGCATAGTCAAGGGAGTCAAGGTCGGCGAAGATGTCTATATGGGAGAGACACCCGTGGTTGTTCAGCAGGATGAGCGCTACCTGCTTTCCATGCTTTACCAGGGCGCGGAGGATCCGGCGGAGATTCCTGCCGGAGCATTGGAGCTTGAACTGAGCAACTCCACCGATTTCTCCCTTATGAAGACCGGAGACACCTATACGCTTGTAACCGGTTCAGCATCAGCAGTATCCACTACTCTCAGCTTCCGTCTTCCCTCTTCCTCGGAAAAAATAGACATTGCCGAGTTCAAGATAGACAAGGTGTACCCCATCCGGGCAGAGCTTGCCGCGGTATCTTCCTCCACCCTGTCCTTTACATGGACCGAAGGCATAAGCGCAGAGGACGATATCAGCAAGCCATACACCATCAGCCTCTACAAAGACGAAAACGGCAACGACTTACTGGTAAGTTACTCCATCCCTGCCGGTGCCGACTGCTGGAGACTCCGCCAGCCCCGCTTCGTGTTCTCCGGCCTTGAGCAGAATACCACTTACTGGTTCAGGGTTGTGGATACCAATGGAGAAGAAGGCCTTGAAAGTGCACTAATCAGCGGCACCACGGCGGCCTTCAACATAGTGGAACCTGGCAGTGAAGCCGCCGCCGTGGGCGATGTGCTCCTCGCCGAAGACTTCAGCGAGCTGCTATGGGCAGCCGACGAGACCACTCTCTCAGCGGGCTTCGATGTGGGCAGCGACTCATCTTCCAGTTTCAGCAACCGGGAGGCCGATTCCTTCGTGGGCACCACGGGCCAGTATGCCCAACGCATCATTACCGGCCAGACTACGGCAAAGAAAGAGTCCGGCCTCCGGATCGGCAGGTGGGCACAGGGCCAGTACGCCCGCCTCTATGTGGGACCCGGTTACGTGTTCCTGAGCACCAAGAGCTACGGAACCCACCTCATCACTCCTACTTTGGACAACATTCCGGAGGATAAGACGGCAACAGTGAAAGTTACCTTGCATGCTGCAGGATACGCAAGCGGAAATAATGCCGTCCTTGCTGTGCAGCACGGCAAGAGTTTCAACAATTTCAGCAGCGGCACCCAGACCAACAAGCAGAAAGTGAATCTCACCGACAATATCCAGACCATCACTTTCAAGGGCGGAATTTCACAGCTGGATGAATTCAGCGTCACGCTCGAGGGGCTGGTGAAGGGAGACCGTATAGCTTTCGGTCCCACTTCCGAGACTGCCGCAGCCAATACCAATATGATGCTTATCAGCGACATGACCATAGAATTAGTTGAGATCAAATAACAATCAATTATTTATTCATATATGAAAAAAACAGTTCAAATCCCCACCTATGAGGCCCCTGCGGTTTTCACCATCACCGTACTGCCTCCCAAGGTACTTTGCATCTCTAACGAAGAGTATCGCGGAGTTCAAGGCCATTTTGACGATGATTCGGATTAACCTAAACTATTGTCGCGCCATGAACAAAAGTACCATCAAAATGTTGCTGCCTCTGGTCTTGATGACCGGGGTCATAGCTTGTGAACAAGTCCCCCAGCCTGCCGGCCCGGATGTATTCGTACTCGAGGCCAGTCTTCCTGAGGACGTTCAGACCAAGACTGCTCTCGGTACTCCCAGTGCCGGAGTTTATGAAGTTCTATGGAAAACCGGAGACAAGATTTCCGTCAACGGGCTCCTGTCCGATCCTGTCGCTTCTGCCGACGACGGCAAGAGGAACGTGGATTTCACCGTCAGCGGTTCTCCTTCAGCTCCCTACAATGTGCTCTATCCGGGCACCACTTCCACCAATGTGATTACCCTTCCCGCCACTCAGAACTACGTGGACGGCAGCTTCGACAGTGCAGCGGCAGCCACTTACGGCATTGCTACCAAGACCGCCGGCGGCACCTACAGCGCCCTGTTGCACAACTTCTGCGGCATACTCCGCTTCGCTCTCAACGGCAGCGCCACGCTCGACCGCATCGAGTTCAACAGCCTCGGCAGCGAGAAGCTTTTCGGTGATTTTACAATCTCGAATTTCGAGACCGGCGCATTCAGCGGCGGAACTTCCGGTACGCTGACCTATAGTTTCGGTTCCGGGCTGGCACTATCCAGCACCGACACTAATGTGTACGTTGCCATCCCCGCACAGGCTTATGCATCCGGCATAGAGGCTCTTGTCTATCAGAGCGACGGCGCTTTCATGCGCCTTAAGTTCTGGGGTACAGGCGGAACCCTTGCAAGCAACGATGTAGTCGAGTTCGAGTCCAAGACCTTTGCTGCCGGACGCACCGAGAACCTGGTCGGCATCAATGCTCTTATAGCCGAGAACGGCGGCGAGCCCGCGGCGGCCGCTCCTTCCATCACCGTTGCCACGTTCAACGTGATGCGTCTGGACGACGACAACCGTCCCGCTGCAGCCACCACCGGCGACAGCAACGGCAAGATTGCCCGTCCTGAGAATGCCATCATAAAAGACTGCTCTGAAATGAAGGTCGCCCTCGGACAGGCCATCTACAACACCGCAGCCGACATCATCGGTTTCCAGGAAATCGGAGACGATATGTATGCATCCGGCCAGACTTATTCTTTGGAGGACATTGCTGCGGCCCAGGGCGCCTCATATACCTGGAAGCTCAACTTCCCGGGCTCCGAATCCGGCAACTACCATTATTGCAACGGATTTGCCTACAAGTCTTCCATCCTTACCCTGAACGAGTCCGGCAAGGCCTGGCTTAGGACCAACAGCAATTCCTATTCAGCATCCAGTGCCTCCAACTCCGGAGACCCCAACCGTTTCGTCGTATGGGGGCTCTTCACCCACAAGGTGTCCGGCAAGCAGTTCTACTTCTTCGTAACCCAGCTTCCTACTTATAGTCAGGACGGCGGCAGCGGCACCAGCAACCTCAATATGGCAGGCGGCGTCAACGCCTTTGCTGCCAGCAAGACCGCTGTAAACCGCAGGATCCTCGTCGGCGATATGAACGCCGCTACCGGCAACAGCGCCGAGGCCGGTTACAACAAGCTCAAAGAGTACTGGAGCGATTCTTATGAGGCAGTGAATGCCGCAGGCAACCTTGCCTCGTTCTATCAGACATATTCAGGCACCCAGTCCGGTACGGGTCTCAACTATCTGTATAGCATTCTGCAGTTCTGCAAGAACCATCCCGAGCGTCGTATCGACCATATTATGACCCAGGGAGCCTGCACGGCTACGTCTTACAAGACCATCCGTACCACCTATTCCTTCGGAACCGGTGAAGATGCCGTCGACTGTGCACCTTCCGACCATCTTCCTGTTGTCTGTACAATCACCCTCGACTAATCGAACGGCCTTATGAAAAAGATTTACACATATTTTGCAATTATAGCACTGACCGCACTTGCAGCAGGTTGTGCAAAAGAAATCGCCGGCGCCGATGAGGTCATCGTACCCGACCAGGATCTGCTTGGCCAGGATGAGATTACCCTCCTGCTCAACGTTCCGGCGTCTCCCGAGACCAAGACTACGCTTGGCACTAAGGACGGATCTTCATATCCCGTCTATTGGAGCGACGGTGATGTCATCACTCTCAACGGCACCGCAGCCACCGAGTTTACCCCGGCAAGCGGAAACGCCCAGGCTACCGCCAAGTTCAAGGTGAGCAATCTTGCAGCGCCGTACAACTTCCTGTACAACGGCACCGGCACCAACCAGGTTAGCTTCCCGTCCACGCAGAATTACGTTGCCGACGGCTTCGACCCTGCAGCCATGCCTATGTACGCTTCGGTAAACAGCCTTGGCAGTGACGTGACTTTCAGCCACGTCGGAGCCCTCCTGAAGTTCTCCTTCACCGGTTCGAAGAAGATTGATACCATCAACCTCTCTGCTGCCGACGCCAATGCTTCGCTTTCCGGCAACTTCACCATCGGAGCTACCGGCGGACTGCTCAACGGAGCACTTACCCCTGCTGCCGGCGGTGCCGGGCTCATCTACAGCTTCGGCGGCCACATTCAGCTCAGCGACACTCCCTTCGTATTCTACATTGCCATCCCGGCAGGCACATACGAAGGCGGTATCACCCTCGACGTCATTGACAACGACTCCGGCCACATGACCGTGACCGTCATGGACAGCGACGCCAGCAAGACCATCGCCGCCGGCAAGGTCCGCGAGTTCGACAATGTTACTTACATCCCCAACAAGGAAGTCAACCTCAAGCAGATCTACAACGACGCAACCTTCCTGGAGTTCGTCAATGCTGTCGCAGGTGGCCAGACCACGCTCAACGCCCGCCTTACCCAGGCCGCGGCTACCCTCAGCCTTTCCGCCTCTACCGTCAGCGCCTTCAATTCCATCGAGGACTACAAGGGTACCTTCGACGGCAACGGCAAAACCATCAGCGGCCTTGACAAGCCTATGTTCGCTACCCTCAAGGGCGTTGTGAAGAACCTTACCCTGAATTCCACTATCAACGAGACTGCAGCTGACGAATACCATTGGGGTATGTTCGCCAAGCAGATTATACCTTCCTCCGAGGTTGACGATCTCCCCGGTCTGCAGAACTGCACGGCCCAGGGTTCCATTACCTGGACTCCTTCTTCTGCCGTCAACAGTATGATGACTCTTGGAGGTCTGGTGGGTAACAACAAGGGCGGAACCATCTCCGGCTGTACCAATGAAGCCACTGTTACCTTTGCCAACAATGGGGCCACCAATGAAAACCAGCCCTCCATCGGCGGCGTTGTCGGCCGTACTCAGAAGGGCGGCGAAGGCCTCACTTACCAGGGCGACATCTCCAACTGCACCAACAATGGTACGGTTGTCTGTGCTGCCCAGTTCAGCCAGAATATCTACATCGGCGGTGTCCTCGGCTATCAGGTTGAAAAAGCTGAAACCATGAGCGGCTGCGTCAACCACGGCCTCGTCAAGGTCGCTTCCACCGCATCCACCGGTGGCTCACTCCAACTTGGCGGTGTCCTCGGTATGGGCAAGGGCACAATAGAGTCCTGCACCAATGCCAGCGACGGCATAGTTACCGCCGAAGCCTGCTCCGTGGGCGCCTACCTTTGCCAGGGTGGTGTCATTGGCCGTATTAATCGTGAATCCGGCACTTATTCAGGACTCTCCAATGCGGGTACGGTCAATGCAGCAGCTGCCGGTCCCGACGCTACTTTTGTTGGCGGTGTCGCAGGGCGTTGCAACGAAGGTGCTTCCATCACGGAATTCACCAACAGCGGTTCCATCAACGCTTCAATGGAAGGCAGTTCCGGCACCACTTTCATCGGTGGTATCGTATCTCGTGTCACTACTTCTATTTCCAATTGTAGTACTACTGGCGGAACACTCACGTACACTGGTACCAATGCGGAGAGTCCGTTATACATTGGAGGCATTGTTTCATATACCAATGCAGAGAGTGTTATCATTTCTTCCTGCACCAATGCAATGACCATCAATGTAGGCGGATCATTCAGTCCGACAGCGAATAATTTTTATGGTACAGGTGGTATAATTGGTAATCTGGCCAAAGCCAGTGCAAGCATCAGCGACTGTCTCAATACAGGCAATATTACCTGGACTCAGGAAATTGGTGGATCTAACGGTTACTCATATCTCGGTGGCGTTGCCGGTCGTACGGAAGGTTCGATTATCAATTCCAGTAACGGCGGTACGGTTACGTTCTCGGGCAAGAACGATGCCCAGAATCCGTATGTCGGAGGTTTGGTTAGTGATACGCCCAACAGTGCAGATATAACAGTTTCCGGTAAATACAGTTCTGCTCCTGCAACGAATTACGGAACAGTTGTCGTCAATACTACGGCGCAGTCCAAAAAGTACGTGAATGTGGGCGGTATTACCGGTCGTCTGCGCTGCGTTCTTGACAATACCACAAATGCCGGAAAAATCAATGTTACCAGCCTTACCTGCACCTGTCTCTATCTTGGTGGTATCGTTGGTAACAATACCAGAGCAATGAGTGGCAACAATAACCTTGCTGACGGAGATATTACTGTCTCCGGGCTCACTTCCAAGGATAAGTCTTACATTGGAGGAGTAGTTGGTCTTAATTCGGCAGAGGTCTCCGGCAACAATGCTGGTGACGTAGTTGCCACCAGTGGCTCCACCTCTGCATTGAGCTTCTTTATTGGCGGTATAGTCGGACGCGGAGAGTCCAACATTTCAGCTTCTACCAACAGTGGTGCCGTTACCAACGCTTGCCCGGTAACCGGAGCGGGTTCTTATCTCCAGGTCGGTGGCGTAGTCGGATATAACAATGGAAGTTCCGCTATCAGTGATTGTCATAATACGGGTAATGTAAGCAATACTGCAAATTGCAACGGATACCTTTACGTCGGTGGCATTACATCCGAAAGCGATGCGGAGATTTCCGATTGTGACAATACCGGCAATGTGAGCAACAGCGGTAATTCCGGCAATGGCAAATGGATTTCCATCGGTGGTATTGCGGGTACTAACTCAGCAGCTATGACTTCCTCCCACAACGATGGCGCAATCTCCAACAGCGGTTTGTCTGACGAGGATGTGAACATCGGCGGTGTTGCCGGTCTCAACAACGGAAAGACGATCACATCCTGCTACAACAGCGGCGCAGTCAATAATTCGGGTAATTCCAATGACGGTTACAATGTCTCTGTCGGTGGCCTTGTCGGCTGGTCTTCAGCCAATTCGGTATATGTGACCTGCTACAATGAGGGCGACGTGGAGAATAGCGGAAACGGCTCCAACACAGGCGCCACCGCTCCAGGTGCTCGTGTAGCCGGCCTGATAGCATCCGCTTCCGGAGCCAATACCATCTCAGGAGATGCCGACAATTACAATTACAACAACGGCGAGGTTTACGAGCATTCAGCCTCGGCGAGGGCTGCCGTGGGCGGAGTATGCGCTTGGGCCAACAACGCTTCCACTTCTCTGGATTACGCGCAGAACCTCTCCGGCGGAGTAATCTGGGTTGAAGATGGCGAATATACCAATGTTTATGTAGGCGGTGTTCTTGGTGTAGAAACAGCAGCTGCCAGTTTCAACTATACCAAGAACGCAGGCAAAATTGGCATCCGCAATATCACCCTATCCAAAGCTGCGTATATCGGTGGGGTCCATGGCGGTTTCACTGCAAACGGCACGCAAACCATTACGGGTTGTGAAAATACCGGTGTAATCGACTGCCCGGACGCCGGTGGAAAGTCTGAGAATATGAAATCAACCAGTTCTGCGAATGTGGTTACCTATGTCGGAGGTGTTTCCAGCGGAGCCGGTAACGATGCCGCCAGAACGGGTAAGATTTTCCACGACTGCATCAACCGTGGAGCCATCACGGTGTATAACCAATGCTACACGCGTCTTGGTGGTGTTATCGGCTATGCCAACCAGAATCCTTCCGGCTGCGAGAATCACGGAAAAATTGTGTATTACCGGAAGGCAGGTGGATACAATTCCAGCAGCGGTGCAGTCGGCGGCGTTGTAGGCTATATCAATATCGCCACAGTATCCAACCTTACCAATACCGGAGGCGTGCAGTCCACGGGCTCTTCCCCGAACTGCTACACCGGAGGTATTGTCGGTCAGGAAGGCGGCAATATGAAAACTATGGAAAACTGCAACGTAGGCAAATCCGGCATAAATATCGTTGGAGCAGGTTCTGGTTCGTTTGGTTCTACCGGCGCAGGTCTTTTCGTTGCATCTGGTACTGCCAAAGAGTGGACCTTCACCAATTGCAAGGTTATTACCGGTACCAAATGCCAGGGAACGGTAATTACCGATTCCAATATGGCTGATGCCGTCGTTGGTCGTAATCACGCTACTTCAACAAATGGTCTCCCTACTCTGGTTTCCAGCTTCTAGTTAACTCTTTTACCCCAGGCGCCCTGACCGGCGCCCGGGGTGCCAATGGGGCGAGTGCCCCGCACGTTCTTTGACATACTGCTTACCGCAAAATATTTAAAACCCCTGCAATCCGAAAGAATTGCACACACAATTCTTTAAGTCTTCACCCGAAGCTTTAAGAATCGTATTAATCTGCGTTTCAACGTTCAGGATCCAGAGTTTTTGTCGGTTTCTCTGCATACATTTGCATGTATGATTTAAAACTGAAACTGATTATGAAAGATTCTGAAATGATTAACGAAGTGGAAGACAAGATTGTAGAAATCCGTGGTATTCCTGTGATTGCCGATGCAGACGTGGCAGCGCTCTATGGCGTGGAGACGCGGTGAGTAAATGAAGCTGTTCGCAACAACCCTGAGAAGTTCCCTCCTCATTATGTGTTCGAGTTGAAAATGAATGAGTTGCGTGGTTTGATGTCGAAAATTTCGACATCAAAGGTCTCGACTAATAACCGCAAATCAACAAAGGTTTTCACCGAACGTGGCCTCTATATGCTTGTAACCATTCTGAGTGGAGATCGAGCCAGGGAAGTGACATCTCTGGAACTAAACTTCATCATCGGAAAGCTCAAGCATTCCGTCAAGCGAGTGCGTAAGGACAAATAAACAAGTTACATGATTTGCGGAGGAAAATTTCCTCCACAAATGTATCTATGACAATTGTCCCCGCCCAGTTGATAATGTTAGAATAATTACTATCTTTGTGGGGAACTATGAAATACTCGGAGATTCACAGAAAACTCAGAAAAGCCCAGGTACTCTTAAGGATATTTCAAGAAGATCCGGTGTTTCATTATAACGGAGGAATGATTATGAAAACAGTCGTTGCAATTATTGAACGCGGGTCGGACGGACGTTATTCGGTGTATATTGAAGATGCCGGGTATCCTTATGGTATTATCGGAACCGGAGGATCCGTGAAAGAGGCAGAGGCGGATTTCCACGCAGGTTATGAAGATATGAAGGCTTTGGTCCTGCAATCCGGAGAGCCCTTTGAAGATGTGGAGTTTGTATTTAAATATGATATTCCGTCCTTTCTCCAGGAGTTTGCCTATGCCTTCAGCCTTGCTGGTCTTGAAAGGATTACCGGTGTAAATCAAAAGCAACTTGGACATTATATCAGCGGATATCGGAATCCTTCCGAAAAGACAGTCAGAAAGATCGAGTCCGCCCTTCACTCCTTCAGTGAACAGCTCCGGGCCGTCCGCTTTCTGTAGTCAAGGCGTCCCTTTTTCCCCCTTTGCGGTAAGCAGAACGAACGATTTATCCCAGGCGCCCTGACCGGCGCCCGGGGTACTAGTGGGGCGAGTGCCCCGCACGTTCTTTGACATACTGCTTACCGCGTTGTTTGGTTGTTCTGCTTTTTCTTTGCATATTTGCAATGTATTAAGACAATGGTTATGACAAATAATTACATTCATATTCATGACGGATTTGTAGATGTGTGCCTCGATGTATTGATCAGAAAGGACAAAGATGATGTTTATCTGTCGTATGCTCCGGCCCTTGATCTCAGTGGTTGCGGTCATAGTGTTGAGGAAGCGAAAAAATCTTTCGAGACAGTTTTGACCGAGTATTTGAAGTTTACCATCGCTAATGGGACCCTTGAGCAGGATTTGTTGGAGCACAAGTGGAAAAAACAGGAAAAGAAATATTCATCACCAGCATTTTGGGTCATCTTTAGAACTAATAAAGTTGCTCAGGAGATGTATGCCGGCGATTTTTCCAAGAGTCAAGAAAGAATTACCATTGCTTGTTAGTTAGTCAGAAGGGTTGGTATGGGGAGGTTAGATACTGTTCCATTGAAGGGCTTCCGTAAATTCTTGTTATCTCAGGGACTTGAAATGAGGGGGACATCAGGAGGCCATGAGATATGGTCGAAACCCGGAATGCTCCGGCCGGTTGTTCTTCAAACGCATGTGGATCCAGTTCCAATAGGCCACATTGTTACAAATTTAGCTTCAATGCATGTAGATAAGGTGAAGTTAATGGAGTTTCTTGGGAGCAAAAAGCAGCAAAAGTCATTAAAGAAATAGCTTTGCGGTAAGCAGTACGGAAAAGCGTGCTGCTTTATTTTTAATATTATTTGGGTATGAAAAAGTATTTGATTACCGCACTGGCGCTTGTACTTGCGTTGTTGTCCTGCACCAAGGTGGAGGAAACCAATGGTTCCGTTATGGTACTCAGCGCATCCATATCTGAGCCGGAGACCAAGACTACACTTGGTGCCCCGAATGAAGGAGTGTATCAGGTCCTCTGGCAGAGCGGAGACCGTATATCCGTCAACGGCACCCTCAGCGAAGCTTTGAGTTCAGCCGACAACGGACAAAAGAACGTCGACTTTACGGTCAGCGGCTCCCTCTCGGCGCCCTACAAGGTGCTTTACCCCGGTACTACGTCCCCCAGCGTCATCACGCTTCCCGACACCCAGAACTATGTGGCTGGAAGCTTCGACAGCGAGGCGGTGGCGTCGTACGGCAATGCCGTCAAGGCCGGTGACAAATACTCCGTCAAGCTGACCAACTTCTGCGGCATCATCCGGCTTGCCCTCAACGGCAGCGTGACGATCGACCGTATCGAGCTCAATACCCTCGGCGGCGAAAAGCTCTACGGCAGCTTCACCCTCGCCACGGACGCTAATGGCTTCACGGGCGACTTTAGCGGCGGCACTGCGGGCACGCTGACCTACGACTGCAACAACCTTACGCTCACCGGCACCGACACATACCTCTATATCGCCATCCCCGCCCAGACCTACTCGGCAGGCATTGAGGCCCTCGTCTATCAGGCCGACGGCGCCTTCATGCGCCTTAAGTTCTGGGGCGACGGCGAGATCCTTTCCAGCAGCGACCTTGTTGAGTTCGTGAGCAAGACCTACGCGGCCGGACGCACCGAGAACCTCCTTGCAATCAATGCTCTCACGGCCGAGAACGGCGGCGAGCCCACCGCAACGCCCCCGGGAATCACGGTCGGAGTGTATAATATCAAGATGGCTGAAAACCGTGCCGGCGATAACTCTACATATATAAGTATGGACCGTGCCGACGTCCAGGCCGGCCTTGGCTCTTCCATCGTTGGAATGGGCGCGGACATCTTCGGCATCAACGAAATCGGAGAAGACAATATGCCGGGCAAGACGCACGACATCAAAGCCTGGGCCATCGCCCAGGGGCTCTCCAGCAGCAACTACACCTGGAAGATGGATTATCCCAACAAGGTGAGCAGGGACGGAAACGTTCTTACCGGTTATTCATATTCCGGGGAAATGTACTATGCCAACGTCTTCGTCTATAACAAGACGACCATAGAGGTTGAAGACGAAGGTTACGTATGGCTCTGCAACAGCGAAGACGATTACTGGTCGTCCATGAAGAATGCTTATGAACACAGTACCGGCCGCCATACGGCAGTATATGCAAAATGCAAGCACAAAGTTTCCGGCAACCGCTTCTGGTTCATCGTAACCCACTTTGATACCTATATCGGTAACGATGACGGCGACAATCTCAACAACGTCAAGAGTTTCAAGACCTTCGCCCAGCATTTGAAGAATGAAGTGGAAGACCTCCCCATCATTGCCGTAGGCGACCTCAACTTCGGCCCGAAGGAACAGGACAAGACCACCGACTGCCCCAATTACGCAGAACTCACGTCCTACTGGACCGACGCCTACGACAAGGTCAAGGCCGACGGCAACATGACCGATTACTACAAGACCTACGATGGCACCCAGACCGGCAGCCAGCACAGTTATTACTATCCCTTCCTGTCGTTCACGAAGAACCATCCGGACAGGCGTCTGGACCACATAATCTTCAAGAACAGCGCTTCCCAGTCAGTAACGCCAGTCTCATATAAGACCGTCCGCAGGACCTATGTAGCCGAGGACGACAACACCTGGTGCCCTTCCGACCACCTCCCGGTAGTGTCCTACATTGTATTTGACTGATTCTTCAAATATCTACAATGTCGCGTCTGTACGTTTTCCTCCTGGCAGTCTTTCTGGTACTTTCGTGTACCGGAAAGACGGTTGTGGAGACCCCGGACGACACGCCCGGCGGCACTCAGGAAGGGTTTACCCTCACCGTTGCCACCTATAATGTGCTCAAGCCGGAGGGAAGGCGTACGGAAATGTCCATGGCTTCTTTTGACGTGAGCCAGGCTCTTGCCCGTTCCATTGCTGAAACCAAAGCCGACATCATTGGTTTCAACGAGCTGGACGAGACCCTCACAGGAAGCGGCCGGTATTCCCTGTCCGCTTCCTGCAAGTCCATAGTGAATTACACCTGGAGTCTCGAATGGCCCAACGATGTACATGAGTTTACACCCCCCGGTTATTCCTATGCCAACGGATTCGCCTTCAACAATAAAATACTGAAACTTGAGGAATCCGGCTATGTGTGGCTGTCCAAAGAGGATGATGCGTGGTATGTAAAGCCCTCGTCGGCATATTTGCGGTCCGGCAGTCCCGAGCGCACTTGTATCTGGGCGAGGATGACCCACAAGGCAAGCAAGAAGGAATTCTGGCTCTTCGTGACACACCTTCCCACCAGTTCCCAGGGCGGAGCGTACAACATGGCCGCAGTGGTGAACCGCTATGCCGCACAAAAAGCCGGGGACGCTCCGGCTATCTTGACCGGTGATATGAACAGCGCGCCCGGTTCTGCTGCTTACCGGCGGCTCATCAGTTACTGGAAAGACGGAAATACTGCTTCCTGGGGCACCCTCAGCGGCAGTTCCACCAAGTATTATTACCCGGCGGACCAGTTTACCACCGACCGTTCCGACCGCCGGATAGACCATATAATGACACGTGGTTGCACAGCCTTTGATTACCATACGGTGGTAGTTACGTATATTGCTGACGGACAGGCCTGGTGCCCCTCGGACCATTTGCCGGTAGTTGCAACTGTAGAATTTGATTGAATGAGCTATGAAATCTGATACTACACAAGTTGCAAAAATGCCGGGTTACCGGTCTCCGCAGACAGAGCTTGCCCAGATGCCGCTTTGCGCCTCGCTCTGTGAGGTATCCGGAGATCTTGAAAATATAGGCGAAGAGGACGCCGGATTAGTATGGGAGATATGAAAAAGTATTTGTTTTTCGCATTGACGCTCGCCGCCCTTTCCTGCACCAGGGAAGTGTCCCGGGACGAGCCGGTGGTTCCTCAGGAGCCGGTCACCCTTTCCGCAGAACTACCAGAGACGCGCACCGCCCTCGGCGAGCCCTTGGGCAGCGCATACCCCAACCGCTGGAGCGAGGGTGACGAGATAAGCGTCAACGGCGTCGTCTCCCAGCCTCTGGGCTCGGAGTATGCCGGCGCAGCCAAGGCGAAGTTCGAACTCAGCGGAGTGCAGGCACCGTACAAAGCGGTGTACCCTGCATCTGCGGCCTCCGGATACAGCGCCGGGGCAGCCACCGTCACCATCCCCTCGCAGCAAGTGTGGAGCGCAGGGACTTACGACCCGTCGGCCTTCGTGATGCTTGGCAGTTCCGAATCGGAGACCATCAGTTTCACTCCGGCGGTGACCCTGTTCAAGATAATCCCCAACGCGGCGCCGGAGGTAAAGATAGCCTCGGTAAAGCTGCAGGCCCTGGGCGAGGGTATCAAGCTCTCGGGCGCGTTCAGCACGGACTTCAGCGGCATCACGGCATCGGAGCAGGCTCTGGACTACGTGTGCGTGGTTTCGCCGAAGGGCATTCCTGCCGGCGAGCCGATAATCCTTGCGATGGCCCCCGCAGACCTGACGGCTGAGGGCCTGAGGGTTGAGATCA
>CAMKQN010000001.1:0-135475 GCA_946414935.1 uncultured Bacteroidales bacterium | reverse complement strand
ATCAAATCCTCCAGACGTTCCATTCGCTCGTGGCGCGGGATTCCTTTCATCTCCATCACGCTAAGGATGTTGTTCTCCACGGACATCTTACGGAAAACGGAAGCGTCCTGAGGCAGGTAGCCTACTCCCTTCTGCGCCCTTTTGTACATAGGGAGCCCGGTTATCTCCTCATCATCCAGAAACACCTGGCCTTCGTTAGGCACGATCTGTCCGGTAATCATATAGAAACTGGTGGTCTTACCGGCTCCGTTAGGACCGAGGAAACCAACTATCTCACCTTGCTCCACCTCCATCGACACGCCTTTCACAACGGTGCGGAGGCCGTATTTCTTAACCAGGTTATGACAATGCAACTTCATCGTACATCCAGTGCTAAATCCTTAATAAGTTCGCCGACTTCGGCGTTTTTCTGCATCAAGTCCTGCGCCTTCTCCACAGGCATATAGACCTTCTTCTCCTGCTTGTCTTCCGGAAGCACATCCGGCTCCAGACGTATCCTGGGGCAATCCATCAGCTTCTGGAAACGGTCTTCAAGCTCACGGAGCTTCTTTTCGGCAATCCAGTTCTTCTGGGCTTCGTTCACCAAGGCAAACGAAAGTATCATACGGCCGTCTTCTTCACGGCACTCCAGCCTGGCGGTGGCCAGCGCATTCGCCAGACGCGGCTGTGAGGTGTACATCTCCGCCAGTTCCGGCCACTTCGCCTTTATGCTTTCGACATCCGGCAACTGCACGTCCGCATGGCTTTCATCCTCAGGAGCCAGTTCAACGGTTATCTCTTCATCGCTCATCAAAGCGGAAAGAGATAATCCGGACGCCCTCTTGGAAGTCCTCCGGGCCGACGTTGAAGGCTGTTTTGCAGGAGCCGTTCCGCTTTCTGTGCTTACGTTTGAAGGCGCCGGAGCAGGGACCGCCTCGGCCGGAGGAGCGGCGGTAAGCGGCTCAGGCGAAGGCTCTTCGGTAGGTGCCGGTGCAGCAGGAGCTGAAGCTACGGGGTCGGGGGCTGCCGCCTCAACGGGAGCCTGGGCTGACACTGCCGGTGCCGGGGCTTCCGCAGGGGCCGGTGCCAAAGCGGCAGGCGGAGCGGCCGGGGCTGAAACTGCCGGTGCCGGGGCTTCCGCAGCCGGCGGAGCGACAGGTGCTGAAACCGCAGGGGCCGGAGCAGGAGCCGGGGCCGGAGCAACAGTTGCGGGTGCAGAAGCGGCCACCGTACTCTCAGGGACTCCTCCGAGGAAGGACAGGCGCATCAGGGCAAACTCGATATGCAGACGCTGGTTGGTAGCCGCCCTGTAACCGGCCTCGCATTGGGAAATCACCCCCAGCGCCTCGTACAAGAACTTGACGCTGCAACGCCCGGCCTGCTCCCTGTAACGCTCGCGCAACGATGCAGGCAGATCCAGCAGGGCATCCAGCCCGCCCGTACGGCTCACCAGCAAATCTCTCAGATGAGACCCGAGGGCGGAAATGAAATGCAGAGCATTGAAGCCTTTCGACAGAATCTCGTCAAATATCAGCAGCGCCGTACCGTAATCTTTAGCCAGGAAAGCGTCCACCAGGCGGAAACTATGTTCGTAGTCCAGGACATTCAGGTTGCGCAGTACGTCCTCGTAGTGGATATCGGTACCGCAGAACGCCACCGTCTGGTCGAAAATAGTCAAGGCGTCGCGCATGGCACCGTCAGCCTTATGGGCAATCACGTGCAGGGACTCATCATCCACGCTGATACCCTCTTTACCGGCAATATCCCGCAGGTTGCGCACTATATCCGGCACGCTTATACGGTTGAAGTCGTAGGTCTGGCAGCGGCTCAGGATAGTGGGGATAATCTTATGCTTCTCGGTGGTTGCGAGGATGAAGATGGCATGTGCAGGCGGTTCCTCCAGGGTCTTCAGGAAAGCGTTGAACGCCGACTGGGTGAGCATGTGCACCTCATCGATGATATACACGCTGTACTTCCCCACCTGCGGCGGAATCTGTACCTGCTCCATCAATGCCTTGATATCTTCTACGCCATTGTTGGAAGCCGCATCCAGCTCGTGGATACAATAAGAACGGCCTTCCTTGAAGGAGACACATGACTCACATTCCCCGCAAGGCTCCATGTCCTCGGAAGGATGGGAACAGTTTATCGTCTTGGCAAATATCCGCGCCGCGCTTGTCTTGCCCACTCCGCGGGGGCCGCAGAAAAGATAGGCGTGGGCGAGTTGTCCACGTATAATGGAATTCTTCAATGTGCGGGCAATATTGTCCTGTCCAATGAGGCTTTCAAAAGAGTCGGGACGATATTTGCGGGCAGATACTATATATTGAGCCATAGAATACCTGTTAGTTCTACAAATGTAATGAATTATTTTTAACTTTCGGGAACAATAATTGCTATCTTTGCGGTGCCATGAAACATTTTTTGAAAAAGCTTTTGCTGCTCGCGGCGGTACTTCTGGTCCCGGTCTCAGGATGGGGACAGAAACGGATATACACCAAGAGAGTACAGATACAAGACTTCAAAAGCAAGACCACAAAGGTTGTACTGGACGGCTCGCCTGCCCTCAAAGCATCCCTGCGTCAAGAAATTACGTCTTTCTGGACAATTTCCCCGTACGAATTCTGCACCCGATCAGAGTATGAAAAGCAGAAGAACAGTCCGGACTGCTATTTTCTCCATCCTGAAGTAAGCAAAGGCATCATCTGCCTTACCCTTTCCCGGGGCGGAAACAGTTCTGCAACCGATGCCCACAAACTTCCGGTCACGGTAGTAGCGCTTCCCATCGCCGGAGAAAACGACCCGGGCGGATATGAAACCGTATATATGCCTGCATACATCACCATGCTGCAGGATTTCGTAGAGTCGGCGCTTTCGTCCGAATATGCCGCCTACACCGGCATACGCACTATATGTACCAGGAGAAGCAGAAACACCAAAGTGATTACTGACCCTGCCGAGGCCGCCGAAGCTTTCGCTTCCCAGCAGCCTGACTCCGCATCACAGGTAGTGATTACTCCGGACGGCAATCCTAAGAGCAAGCCCCGCTTCACTATGGTAATCGATTCCTCTACTTACGCCCTTTACTCCTATGCCAAACATTGACCTGGACAGCTACATAGAGCATAAGATAGGGAGCAGCATCCAAGACATCATAGCCGACAGCCCCGAACGTTTCAGCGTCATCCAGACCGAAGCCCTGCGGGATCTCGTGGTAATGAACCAGATAGCCGGCACGGAATACACAGTCCTGCTTCACCGCCGGACCCTTCAGACCCCCGAATGCGAGAGGCTTTCCCGTGAAATCCCCTTTATGATTTTGGATTAGCCGGCCGATTGATTATCTTTGTCCCGCTATGCTGACACTGATAATCGCCGCGGCCCTTACCGCCTCCACCCCCGTACTGCGGGAAGACAACATCCCCGAAATAGTTTCCCTTCTTACCCTTGAGGAAAAGGCTGCCATACTGGTCGGCTGCGGTTCCACCGCTTTCGACGGAATCGGCCGCAACGACATAAAGGTAAAGGGCAGCGCAGGAGCCACCCATGCCGTTCCCCGGCTCGGCATCCCGGGCATTATCTTCGCAGACGGGCCTGCGGGCCTCCGCATAGATCCCACGCGGCCTGGCACGGACAAGACGTTCTACTGCACAGGCTTCCCCATCGGCACCATGCTGTCGTCCACCTGGAACACCGGAATGGTGGAAGAAGTAGGGCGGGCGATGGGCAACGAAGTGTTGGAATATGGAGTGGACGTTCTGCTTGGCCCGGGCGTCAACATCCACCGCAACCCACTGTGCGGCAGGAACTTCGAGTATTTTTCCGAAGACCCTCTCCTGGCCGGGCTCATTGCGGCCGCCTACATTGACGGAGTGGAGAGCAACGGCGTAGGTACATCCATCAAGCATTTTGCCGTCAACAACCAGGAGCTCAACCGCCTCCACAACGACGCTATCGTTTCCGAAAGGGCCCTGCGGGAAATATACCTCAAAGCCTTCGAGCTCGCCGTCCGCAAGTCTCAGCCGTGGACGCTGATGAGCTCGTACAACTACATCAACGGGAAACATGCCTCCGAATCGCCCTGGCTGCTTACGGAGGTGCTGCGGAACGACTGGGGCTTCGAAGGCACGGTGATGACTGACTGGGGCGGCGGATACGACACGGCAGCCCAGATTCACGCAGGAAACGACCTCATACAGCCCGGCTCGGACTCCCGCTACAAGGCTTTAATCGAAGCGGTACGTGAAGGGCGTCTGGCAGTGGAAGACCTGGACCGCTGCGTTGCCCGTGCCCTGCAGCTGATTGTCAAAACTCCCAGTTTCCGCGGCTACGAATATTCGGAGGCGCCAGACCTTGAAGCCCACGCAGCTGTGTGCAGGGCAGCAGCCGACGAGGGTATGGTACTGCTAAAAAACAAAGCCGCACTGCCGTCGGGACCTGAGGGAATCACCGCTCTGCTCGGGGTCACTTCCTATGCTTTTATTGCCGGGGGTACAGGCAGCGGCGATGTTCATCGCCCCTATGTAGTAGATTTGCAGCAGGGCCTGTCAGACGAAGGATTCGAACTCTACGGCCCCCTGGACGAGTATTACCGGAAATATATGGAAGATGAGCGCTGGCGCTGCAAGATGATAAACGGCAATAATTCCTGGGTTATAGACCGGGAACGGCCCATAGAGATAGTACCGTCAGAGCTTATAGCCGAGGCCGCAAAGCACGCGGATCGTGCCTTTATCACTTTCGGACGCGTATTCGGAGAGGGGAAGGACCGAGATCTGCACTATAGTTACCACCTGCAAGACAACGAGATAGCCCTGCTGCGCGAAACCTCAAGGGCCTTCCATTCCGAGGGCAAAAAAGTTAGCGTTATCCTGAATATCGGCGGGGTGGTTGACATGCAGGGCTGGCAGGATCTGGCAGATGCCATACTGATATGCTGGCAGCCTGGCGAAGAAGGCGGTCATTCAGTAGCGGCCACTCTTTCCGGCAAGGTCAATCCGTCCGGACGCCTGCCGATGACTATATCCAAGTCTTATGAGTATGAGCCCTCTGCGGCCAACTTTCCCCGTGTCCTGGAAGACAAGCCCTTCAATTATTCGTTCTACCGCCGTCTGGAAGGGAACAAAAAAGACTATACCGTGAAGGATATCGACTGGACAGACTACAAAGAAGGAATCTACGTAGGCTACAGATACTTCGGCACTTATGCCCCAAAGCATGTGGCGTATCCTTTCGGATTCGGACTTAGTTACACTTCATTCCGCTGGAGTGGCATGACGGTAGAGGCGGCCGATGGATACAAAGTAAGGGTAAAGGTGACAAACACCGGCAACCGGGCAGGCAAAGATGTGGTAGAGTTGTACGTAAAGGCCCCCGGCAAGGACATGGACAAGCCTGAAAGGGAGCTCAAAGCTTTTGCCAAAACAGCCTTGCTGCAGCCGGGAGAGAGCTGCACCGTTGAAATGGCAGTGCCCCTCGAATCTCTGTCCTCTTGGGACGAGTCGAAGGGCAAATGGCAGCTGGAACGCGGCCGTTACCTGTTCATAGCCGCGCGGGACGCCGCCGGCCGCGGCCTGCGGAAGCGGGTGAGGCTATAATGTGTCAGCGTATCCCGTACTTGCGGAGGATTTTTAGTATAGGCTTTTCAATGGAACGGGCCCAAAGTACGTGCCCGTAATCTCCGGGATGTACCCCGTCCACGCTGGTACTGAAATCTTTGGCGTTGGCGTTGGGAACCACGTAATAAACATCCTTATACTTTTTTACCGCTATAGCCATCAGGGAGTCGGACATCGCCATCTTGTCGGCTTCGTTCTTCTCTTTGGCGAGGTTGAATGGCCGGTATCCCCTGTAAATGGTCTTTTGGAAAATGAGCGGCTTGCCTGGCTGCGCGGCCTGAAGTTTTTCTATAAAGCCGAACAAGCGTTCCTTGATAAGGGCGGCATTGGGGTTGGAAAAGGCATCGAAGATAAAGGCATCCACATCTTCGGCCTGGCAAAGCGCTTCGCAGAAATAGTCCTGCATCAGGCAACGGCCGCTTACGCCTATGCTGAGCAACTGCAGACCGGTATCACGGGAAAACTGCGCAGGGTAGGCCATACCTGAACGGGAAGCACAAGAGCCGTGAGTAAAACTGGAGCCGTAAATCGCAATCCTGTGACGGAAGGGATTCTCCAGCGGCTCTATTACGGCAGCCGGATCTATGCCGATCTGCACTGAGCCGAGTTCACTGTACAAGGGCAGGTAAAGGAGGCATTCATATTGCTTTCCAGGCGCCAGGTTATCTATCAGCATCAGGTTATCATCAAGCTTTTTGTCTGAATTCACTCCGGAAGAAGCGTAAACCCATTTACCTTTGACCTTGATATACAAATCATAGCCCCTCTGGCTTATTCCGTTGCCATTGGGGGAATAACGGGCGTTCAGATACTTAGTCTTGATACTTATATAAGTAGATGTGGTGCGGAACGCACAAGCTATGCCGGACGACTGGCGGACCAGCAGGTTCTCGCCCTTGGTAAAGCCTTTGAAACGGACCGTATCTATACGGTGATATGGATTGGGAGTATCCGGAAACAGCTTTCCGGTAAGGGTAAGATCGGAAGCCTCAGTGAATTTGAAGTCTTTTGCGGAAACACTCGCCGCCGCTGCGATGGCCATCACTACAACCATCAGCGTCATAACTATACGTTTCATGCCTCAAATATAAGAAAAAAGCCTGGCATCATATTCAGCCAGGCTCTTTCGTCTTAAACTAATCAATAATTATTTCTTTGCAGGCTCTTCGGGAGCGGGAACGAACTTGGCCACTTTCTCCAAAGTCACGTCAAAGACAAGGACGGAATTAGGCTCGATGCCCGGACGGCCCTGCTCGCCGTAAGCAAGCTCTGCAGGAACATAAAGCTCGATACGGCCACCTTCGCCGATAAGCTGCATGCCCTCGGTCCAGCCACGCACGACAGAACTCAGAGGGAAGCGCACTGCTTCGGCATCCTCGGCAGTCTCGTCGAACACTTTTCCGTCGATAAGAGTACCCTTATACTTTACCCATACGGTGTCCTCGGCTGCTGGCTTCACATCGTTACCAGCCTCGATAATCTTGTACTGCAGACCGGACTCGGTCACCTGTACGCCAGCCTTCTGCTTGTTAGCGTTGAGGAACTTGTCGCCGGCCTCTTTATTCTTGAGCAGAGTGTAGTTATGCTTCTTCTCAAGATATGCGTTGAACACATCGTTGATGCGCTCGGGGCTCACTTTGAACTGCTCGTTGAAACCGGGATCACGGAAATCACCCTCGGCCTTCACGAAGTCCTTGATGCCTGTAATCATCTTGGAATAATTGACATCTTCGAAGTTGTAACCCTTCAAGAAGCTTCCGAAATTGACGCCGAGCAGATAGCTCAGGGTATCAATCTCAGCTTTGCTGGGAACGAAATCCTTCGCGGTCTTTTGTACTTCCTTAGCAGCATCATCAGCTTCATCAACTGCGGGCTCTACCGGCTTGGGAGAGCAGGCGAACATCATAGCACCCACTGCGAGTGCGAAAAAGAATTTGTAAGTTTTCATCTTAAACTATAAAAATTGATTGATTATAAATTCCAAGCAAGTGCGGAAGCGCCAAGTATAGCGGCATCCGACTCGGACAAGCTGGAGAACAGCAGCTTCACCTTGCCCTTCCAAATGTTTAACAAATTATCGTTCATAGCCTTCAGGATAGGCTCATACAAGAACTCACGGGCACGTGCCAGGCCACCGAAGAGCACTATGGCCTCGGGAGCGGAGAAGGCGACGAAATCCGCAAAGCTGCGGCCGAGCAAAGTTCCTGTATAATCGAAAATCTCCTTGGCAGCCTTGTCTCCTGCCTTGGCTGCCTCGAAAACATCTTTGGACGTGACATTTTCGCGCAGGCGGAGAAGCGAGGACTCTTCGGGATGCTGTTCGAGCCACTCCACGGCGGTTCGGGCAACGCCTATTGCTGAGCAATATGCTTCCAGGCAGCCCTGCTTGCCGCAACCGCAGACGCGTCCGCCGCGTACGGCACAAGTGTGCCCGAGTTCTCCGGCAAAGCCGTCATGCCCGTAAAGAACATTGCCTCCGATAACTATACCGCTGCCCACGCCGGTTCCCAAGGTAATCATAATGAAATCCTTAAGTCCGCGTGCTGCGCCATAGGTCATCTCTCCCACGGCGGCGGCGTTGGCATCGTTGGTGAGTGCCACCGGCATTCCGTCCATGGCCTCGGAAAGCATCTTTGCAAAAGGCACGTTCTTGGCGCGGGCCCAGGTAAGATTGGGGGCGTCTTTTATTTCACCGGTGTAGTAATTACCGTTGGGCGCACCTACTCCGATTCCGCGCACCTGGCCTTCCAGGCCTGCATCGGACAGAAGTTTCTTGAGGGTCGAAGCCAGAGCCTCCACGAAGGAAGTGGCGTCGGTATGCGTGTTGGATACCAGGATGGTCTGGGCGAGAACCTCGCCGCGTGCATTGACTATGCCGCATTTGGCAGTCTGTCCGCCAATGTCTATACCGAGTACGTAAGGCTGTTCCATATTATTCTACCGGAATGTCTTTGTTCACGTTCTTGCTGCCGGCAACGGCGTAGAAAATGAGGTATATCAGGCAGGCGATAATCAGCCAGTAGCTCTGGAGTGAACCAATGACGTCTGCGATAGCATTCTGCACGAAGGGGATGATACCGCCGCCGCATACCAGGGTCATGAAGATGCCGGATGCCGCTGCTGTGTATTTGCCGAGCCCCTCGGTGGAGAGATTGAAGATTGAGCCCCACATGATGGAGGTGCAGAGGCCGCAGAGAGTGAGGAACAGCAGGCTGACGGGAGCCTTTCCTATGGTCACGCTCTCCGGGATGAATATAGCCAGAAGAATGAACAGGATAGCCAGGGACGACATGCAAAGAAGCATCTTCTTGCTGGACACTTTGGCGCCTACAGATGCGCCGACCAGACGCCCGATGAGCATACTGAACCAATATGCGCTGATGAAGGTGCCTGCGAGTGCGGGACCCACCCAGTCAAGTCCTGAGTAATAAATATTTGCAGTATTCGGAATGCCGACTTCGATACCTACGTAGAAGAAGATTGCAATGGCGCCGAGTACGAAATGGCGGAAAGACAGGGGGCTGTACGGATCCTTGACTTTCTTGCCGGCAATACGGGCTGCCTTCTCTTCGGCGGTTTCCATATGAGGCTCGGGGATCTTGGTAAGGAGAATGACCACAAATGCCAGGGCGAAAATAACCATCGCGATTATCATCACGGGCGCTGCCTTGGCCACAGTGGCATCGGCTATGGAGCCGCCTACCAGCCAGCCCACCAGGAAGGGAGCGATGGTTCCTCCGATGGAGTTGCAGGAGCCGCCCCACTGAATCAGCTGGTTGCCCCTGTTGCCGCCGCCGCCGAGGGTGTTGAGCATGGGGTTCACCACGATGTTGAGCATGCACATCGAGAAACCGGCCACGAAAGCACCGGCGACATACACTGCAAAGCTCTCTGCGTAACCGGAGAGGAACTGGATGCCAACTCCCAGGAAACCAATTACAACCGCTGCCAGGGCTGTGAACTTGTAGCCCTTGCGGCGAAGGATAAGACCTGCCGGAATACCCATACAGGCATAAGCGATAAAGTTAGCGAGAGTACCCAACTGGCTGAGAGCCTTGCTGGCACCGAACTGATTGGTTACCACAACGCCCATTGACCCGGCGAGATTGGTAACGAATGCAATCATAAAGAAGAGCGCAAACATCACCACAATCGCGGGCGTGTAGCTCTTTTCGGCATTTGATTTGGTCATAAGTACAGTTATTTAATTGATTCTAAATTCTTTGCATTATAGAGGTCCTTGCCTTCCGCAGTCATGGCATATTCAATCCTGTCCGCATAGAACTTCTCCACTTTGCCACGTACCATCTTAGACGTCGTGTTGAGCATGCCGTTCTGCTCGGTGAAAGGAGTCTCGCCCACGATGATGGCGGCAGGCAGCCACTTCTCCGGGAACAGACCCTGATGGCGTCCTCCGTTACGGTAGGAATCCACCTCACCCTTTATGATATCCAGCTGCGCCTTCAGTCCGGCTTCGGAAGCTGGGTCGATTCCCTTAGCTTTCACGGCCTCGGCAAGTGCAGGCTTATTGGGGATTACGAGCACCGCGGTCCAGGGACTCTGGTTGTTGTAGAGCACGGAAGCGTCGATATACTTGGATCCGTCGGCAAGACTGTCCTCAAAGCCCTCGGGTGAGTATTTTTCACCGTCAGAGGAGATAAGGAGACTCTTGAAACGACCGGTAACGTACAGGTAACGAGGATCTTCCTTGCAGAGATAGCCGCGGTCGCCGGTATGCAGCCAGCCGTCCACGATGGTAGCGGCGGTGGCTTCGGGGTTCTTCCAGTAGCCGGCCATCACGTTTCCGCCCCGGATTACGATTTCTCCGGTTTCACCTATGGGGAGTTCGGAACCGTCTTCAGCGCAAATCTTGATATCCATGGGCTTAACGGTACGGCCGGACGAGCCGAAACGGGCAAATCCCCCGGAATTGGCACAGATAACCGGGGTAGCCTCGGTGAGGCCGTAACCCTGGAAAATGGGCATACCCACGGCGCAGAAGTAGCGTTGCAACTCGATGTCAAGCAACGCGCCGCCGCCGATGAAGAACTTCAGCCGGCCGCCGAAGGACTCACGTACGCCCTTGAATACCAGTTTGTCCATCAAATCCTTGATGGGCTTGCGCCACCACAGCTTCCAGCAAGGCTTGCCCATGTTGTAGTACTCGCGGTTGTATTTGATGGCGTTGTCCAGAGCAAACTCGTACATCTTCTGCACAAAGGGGCTTTTCTTCTTGATGCCAGCCTCTATGTTCTTGCGGAAATTCCTGGAAATGGCAGGGACCGAGAGCATCACGGTAGGTCGCACCTCTCGTATGGCCATGGGAATATTGCGCAGCATCGTGATGGCACTCTTACCTCCCGGCACCGTTGCAATGCTGCCGCCGTTGGACATCATGAAATAGAAACCGGCAACGTGAGCGAAACAGTGGTCCAGCGGAGTGATGATCAGCATCACGTCACCGCGTTCGATTTTCACCACGGAATTGCACTGGACTATATTGGAAGTGTAGTTGTTGTGGGTCAGGATAATGCCTTTGGGATCTGCGGTGGTTCCGGAAGTGTAGGAAATGTTCGCATAATCGCCGGGGCCAATGGAAGCGATGCGCTCTTCCAGGGCGGCCATATTGCTTGCCATAAACTCCAGTCCCATCTTGCGGAGGTCGTCGAAATACATCTCCCCTTCTTGCAGTGGGATGTCGTCAAGTACTATTACCTTCTCTATCGCAGGGCACTGCGGAATTACCCGGCGCACCTTGTCAATCTGGCTTTCGGAAGCGATAATGAACCGGGAATCGGAGTGGTTGATGCGGAAAGTAAGGTCGAAATCCGATTCCAATTTGAAAGAGAGGGGGACGTCGGCACCACCCGCGTAAAGCACTCCTAACTCACTGAAAATCCATTTATTACGTCCTTCTGATATAAGCGCTACCCTCTCTCCCTTCTTGAGCCCCAAAGCCATAAAGCCGGCAGCATAGATGCGGCCTTCTTCCCGGGTAGTTGCATAAGAAGTCTCCGTCCACACGCCGTCACGTTTTTCCCGAAGGAAAGTATCGCTGCCGTATTTGGCAGCATAATAATCTACAAAGTCAATGATTGTCAGCAAATTGTTTTCCATGAATGTTTCATTTTTCCGGGAACAGCCCGTAAAGTTTAGCATCTATCATATTGGTTATCAACTCGAAATCTTCAGGTCTGTTGCCGAATTTTATATTGTCGGCATCCACCACAAGAAGGTTTCCGGTATAACCGCTGATCCAGTCTTCATATTTCTCGTTCAGGCCGGTGAGATAATCTATGCGGATACTCTTCTCGTATTCGCGGCCCCGCTTCTGTATCTGCGCGATCAGGTTGGGGATGGACGAGCGGAGGTAGATAAGAAGGTCCGGCAGCCCCACGAGCGACATCATCAAGTCGAAGAGATCGGTGTAATTCTCAAAATCGCGCGTGCTCATAAGGCCCATATCATGCAGGTTGCGGGCGAAGATGCGGGCATCTTCGTAAATAGTACGGTCCTGTATAATAACCTTGTCGGACTTGGAAATATCCAGGATATCTTTGAAACGCTTATTCAGGAAATATATCTGGAGATTGAACGACCACCTCTCCATATCTTCGTAATAATCAGCAAGATAAGGATTGAAGTCAACGGGCTCGAATTTGGGAGTCCACCCATAGTGGGCGGCAAGCATCTTGGTGAGCGTAGTTTTACCGCTTCCGATATTTCCTGCAATAGCTACATGCATAATTTTATGTGTTACAAATTACAAAGATACAAATTATTTAAATAAGCCGAAAAGTTCAGCGTCTATTTTGTCAGTAATGGAAGAAAAGTCCTCCGGGCGGTGCTCGAAATCCAGCTTGTCCGAATCTATCACAAGCAATCTTCCCTTGTAATTGCTTATCCACTCTTCGTAATGCCGGTTCAAGCCGTCCAGATATTCAAGGCTGATAGTCTGCTCGTAATCGCGGCCGCGCTTCTGGATCTGCGACACCAGATGAGGCACAGACGCCTTCAGGTAAATCAGCAGGTCCGGAGGGTTCACCATGGACATCATCAGGTTGAACAGTTCCATGTATGTCTGGTAGTCCCGTTCGGAAAGATTGCCTTGCTCCCTGTTGTTGGCCACGAAAATATGGACGCCTTCCAGCAAAGTGCGGTCCTGGATGATTACGTCCTTGGATGACGCTATCTCCAGTACGTCCTTGAACCTTTGGGCAAGAAAATACGTCTCGAGATTGTAAGACCACCTGGGAATGTCTTTGTAATAGTCTTCCAGATAAGGATTGTAGCTTACCGCTTCATACTTCGGAGTCCACCCGTAATGCTCGGCCAGCATACGTGTAAGCGTAGTTTTGCCGCAGCCTATATTTCCTGCTATTCCTATGTGCATATCTTTGAAACTAGGTTTACAAAAATACATAATCTTTTCGTATTTTTGCCAAATAATCTTTCGCGTATGGAGATAAAAAGTTATGTGGTGAACCTGCTTCAGGAGAACACTTATGTCGTATCCGGCAAAGGCGCCTCCTGCGTGGTTGTGGATCCCGGTTTCCAGGATGCCGTGGAAAGCGCCCGCGTGCTGGAATGCCTGTCTTCCATGCAGCCCGAAGCCGTATTGCTGACACATGGGCACATGGACCACATTTATGGCGCCGCCCTCCTCCAGCAGCGCTTTGGCATCCCGGTGTATATGTCTCCTGAAGACCGGAAAGTAATAGACTATTACCAGCGCGTCTCCCGCTTCGGCTTTCCCGTAGCCGACAATAATTTCAGCACCAGCCCGGTGGAAGACGGCAGTATCGTGGAAGCCGCCGGGCTGTGTTTCCGTGTCATCAGCACCCCGGGGCACTCCCCGGGAAGCGTGTGCTGGATGGTGGAAGGAGAAAAGGCTCTCTTTACCGGAGACACGCTGTTTGCCGGAGCGATAGGACGGACTGACCTGATAGACGGAGATTACGATGCCGAAATCCGTTCAATTATGGAGAAACTGATGAAACTGGACGGAGACACGGTAATCTACCCGGGGCACGGAGGCCTCAGCACCATAGGCACGGAATGGGCGTGCAACCCCTTCCTGGAGCCCTTCAACGAAAGAGAAGAAATACCAGAATTACAGTAAGTTATGACAAAGATAGAAGCAGCGCGGCAGGAGTACAAAGACTGGTGCTCCGCAATCGGAATCGACACTCTCGAGAAAGTCAACGAGACTATACTCGAAGGCAAGGCCATACCCTTGATCAACCTCTGCGAAGCCCGTCAGGAGCGCAAATACGCAGAAGCTGCAGACCAGATTTACTGGCGCCGCAGCAGGTCCAGAATCGTTATGATATCCGGTCCGAGTTCCAGCGGCAAGACCAGCAGCTCGCTGCGTATAGCACAGCAGTGCCAGGTGCTGGGAATGACTCCCAAAGTCATTGAACTGGACAATTATTTCCGCAACCGGGAAGACACGCCCAAGGATGAAAACGGAGAATACGATTTCGAATGCCTAGGCGCAATGAACGTGGAACTGCTGAACCAGAACATAAACGACCTGCTCGCAGGCAAGGAAGTTATCATCCCCAAATACAGCTTCAAGGAAGGCCGCAGCGTGATGGACCCGGCCAGGGCAATGACCCTGGACAAGAACGATATCCTGTTCATGGAAGGCATCCACGCCCTCAATCCGGAGCTTACTTACGACATAGACCGCAGCAACATATTCTGCATCTATATCTCCGCCCTGTCCTCCCTCCCCGGAGGCGAGAAAGTGCACAGCAGCACCACCGACAAGCGGCTCCTGCGCCGCATCGTGAGAGACAACCGCGTACGCGGAATCAGTCCGGAAGAAAACATACTCCGCTGGCCGTCCGTACGCCGCGGCGAGACCTACAACATCTTCCCCTTCGAGGAAAATGCCAACGTAGTCTTCAACTCTTCCACCCTGTACGATGTGCCGCTGCTGAAATATTATGCTGAACCCCTTCTTTACGGCATCACGGAAGCATCTCCGGCGTACGAAAAGGCCCGTTCCCTGCTGGCGCTGCTGGACAAGTGCGCAGCCCTCAAGCCGGCCGATATAGCCGCCATCCCTCCTACTTCCATCATGCGGGAATTCATCGGAGGTCAGACTTTGTAGGAATGGTACATGCCACGCAGCTCATCGTGCTGTCTGCCACAAAAGTGGGAGACAAGTCCTTGGTGCTGCATACCTTAAGCCAGCAGTGGGGGCGCAGGAGCTTCATCACCTCGGTTTCCCGCAAGTCCCCCCTGTCGCTGTTCCTTCCACTCACGATACTGGAAGGAGAAGTGGTGGAGAATCCCAAGTCGGAACTATGGAGGCTGCGCGAAATAGGGGCGGCAAGTCCTCTCAACGGCATACGGAACGACGTTCGCAAGAACACCATGACGCTGTTCCTGAGCGAGGTGCTGCTGCGTACCCTGAAAGACGGAGACATGGAAGAAGGCCTTTTCGAGTGGTGCAGAGGGAGCATAATGACCTTGGATGCCATGGAAAGCGACTTCTCCAACTTTCACCTGCGTTTCCTCCTGGAATTCAGCGGGGCCCTGGGATTCTCACCCAGCCTGGACGACTTGATGCCCTTCGCCGGCGAGTATCTGGGACTGCTGCGACAATTGCTGCAGGCTAGCATGGCGGAAAGCATGCTGATTCCCATGAACGGAGCCCAGCGGAACGCCGTGGCCTCATTGCTGCTGGATTATATTTCCTACCACATCGGCACTCAGTTGCAGGTGCGTTCTTTGCAAGTGTTGCGGGAGTTATACCAATAGAAATGGCTGAAGAGATTATCAGAATACGGGGGGCGAGAGCCCATAACCTGAAAAACGTCAATGTTGATATTCCGCGTGGCAAGTACGTGGTAATCACAGGAATAAGCGGAAGCGGAAAGAGTTCCCTGGCCTTCGACACCATATATGCCGAAGGTCAGCGGCGCTACATGAACACCCTCTCTCCGTATGCCAAGCATTTCATGGGGATACTGGAAAAACCGGACGTGGAAAGCATAGAAGGCCTGAGTCCCATCATAGCCATAGAGCAGAAGACCACAAACGCCAATCCCCGCTCCACTGTAGGCACCATAACGGAAATCTACGACTTCCTGAGGCTGCTCTTCGCCAAGGCCTCCACCGCCTATTCCCCAATAAGCGGCAAAGAGATGGTACGCTACTCCGACTCCAGGATAGTTGACCTGATTATGTCCGAATACGCCGGGCGTAAATGCATACTGCTGGCGCCTCTGGTCCGCGGACGCAAAGGTCATTACCGTGAACTGTTCGAGCAGATGCGCAAGCGTGGTTACACCCAGATACGCATCGACGGGGAGATTCACAACCTCGTCGAAATCGACGCCCTGGACCGATACAAGCCCCATTTCATTGAACTGGTGGTGGATAAACTCAAACCGGGCGAAGGAGATGAAGCCCGCGTCCGCAACTCCGTGGCAGCCGCCATAGGTCTGGGAAAAGGCTCTGTCGCGGTGCTCTCCATGGAGGACGGTTCACTGCGTCATTTCTCCAAGCACCTGGTAGATCCGGAGTCCGGATTGTCTCTACAGGAACCCGCCCCGCATAGTTTCTCTTTCAATTCCCCTGAAGGTTATTGTCCTAATTGCAAGGGACTCGGCACGGTAGCCGACGTACGCATGGAAACCATAATTCCCAACGTACGCGAATCAATCGCCGGAGGTGGAATCATCCCCTTGGGGCGCATACGCGACAACCGTAAATTCGAAATCGTCCGGGCAATGGCCCGAAAGCACCATTTCTCCTTGTATGATCCCATTGAGGACGTTCCACCGGAGTATATATCATTGATAATCAACGGTTCCGAAGAGCTGTACCGCATCGGTGACGGGAATGACATACAGATGGCCATGTGGGATGGCGTAGTGGGAGACATAGAAGACAGGATAATCTGCCCGGTATGTAAAGGCACGCGCCTGAAAGAGGAGACGGCCTGCTTTAAAATCGACGGAAAAACCATCACCGAGGTATCCTCGATGGAGATTTCCGAGTTGCTCGCATGGGTTCGCAGCCTGGACGGTACCCTGAGCGGAAGGGGCAAGGCAGTGGCCCGCGACGTGCTGCGGGAACTCATCGACCGGCTGGAGTTCCTGGTGGGAGTGGGTTTGGAATACCTGTCTCTGGACAGGGCTACCGCGTCCCTCTCCGGAGGCGAGAGCCAGCGTATCCGGCTCGCCACCCAGATAGGTTCGAAATTGGTAGGCGTGATTTACATTCTGGACGAGCCGTCCATCGGCCTGCACCAGAGGGACAACCGCAAACTTATAGCTTCGCTTAAGAAACTGCGGGACGAAGGGAATACGGTAATCGTGGTGGAGCACGACGAGGAAACCATGAGGGAAGCCGACTGGCTGGTGGACGTGGGACCTGGTGCCGGTGCGCTCGGAGGCGAGATATGCTACTCCGGCACAGCCGCGTCGCTGCCACAATCATCCCGTCCCGGCTCGCTCACGGCAGAATACCTCTGCGGCCGGCGGAAGATCGGGGTGCCGCCGGAGAGACGCAAGGGAAACGGCAAGTTCATCACCCTCAGAGGAGCTACCGGCAACAATCTTCAAAACATAGACGTAAGCATCCCGCTTGGCTGCTTCGTGGGCGTAGCGGGAGTGTCCGGCAGCGGCAAAAGCTCGCTGATAAACGAAACCCTCATCCCCATTCTCAAGGCCAAATACAACCGCAGCAAAGAGAAACCCCTGCCCTACAGCGGTATTGAGGGCATCGAAAATATTGACAAGGTCATTGAGATAGACCAGAGCCCCATAGGCCGTTCGCCCCGCTCCAACCCGGCCACCTTCACCGGAGTGTTCGACGACATACGCAAGCTTTTCGAAGAGACTCCGGACGCAAAGGTGCGCGGTTTCGGTGCCGGCCGCTTCTCCTTCAACGTAGCAGGAGGCCGGTGCGAAGAGTGCAAGGGCGCCGGTATCAAGGTAGTGGAAATGAACTTCCTGCCGTCTGTAAACGTGGTGTGCGACGTGTGCCGCGGAAGGCGCTACAAAGAAGATACGCTTGCCGTGCGCTACAAGGGCAAGAACATCAGCGAGGTGCTGGAGATGCCCGTTGCCGAGGCCTATGAGTTCTTCAAAGCCCATCCCAAGATTGCGCCCAAGCTGAAAGCCCTGGTGGATGTAGGCCTGGGATATGTGCATCTGGGGCAGTCGTCGGTAACCCTTTCGGGAGGCGAAAGCCAGCGCATGAAACTGGCGTCCGAACTGTTCCGCAAGGCCACGGGCAATACTCTCTACATGCTTGACGAACCCACCACAGGACTCCATTTCGAAGACATCCAAACCCTGCTTGGCGTGCTGCAGAAACTTGTGGATCAAGGTAATACCGTCATTATCATAGAGCATAACCCGGACATCCTGAAGAGCGTAGATTACATACTTGACATGGGGCCTGAAGGCGGCCGCCGCGGAGGGCTTATCGTGAGCCGGGGCACCCCGGAAGATATTGCCTCCGACCCGTCTTCGGTAACCGGCCCGTACCTGGCAGAAGTACTATAACGATATGAAAACACTCTCGTTTATCCCCGCCGCTTTACTTGCCGCCGGCTTGCTGATAAGTGCCTGCACTTCCCGGCAGGCTCCGCTGATAGGCATCACCTGTTCCCGCAGTTCAACCGGAAGCACCTTGCTGCCGGCCACTTACAGCGACGCCATACGCAAAGCCGGAGGCGTGCCCGTAGCGATTCCTACCGTGCCGGGAGAAAAGGCTGCGGCGGAAGTGCTTGCAGCCTTGGACGGAATAGTCTTCTCCGGCGGGGAAGATGTGTCCCCCGCGTGGTATGGGGAGACCGTGCTCAATGAAACCGTTGACATCGACCATACACGGGACCGCAGCGACAGCCTGCTGGCCCGGGAAGCCCTGCGTACGAGGAAGCCTGTGCTGGCAATCTGCCGCGGCTCCCAGCTCCTGAATGTATTGCTCGGAGGCTCCCTGTATCAGGATATCCCGTCCCAGCTCCCGGACAACGCAGGCCACAGAAACACCCGGCACCTAATCATGGTGAAAGATGGCCTGTTCCTGCACGAAGTGATGCATAGTGATACCCTCACCGTGAATTCCATGCACCATCAGGCCGTAAAAAAAGCCGCAGACGGTGTCAGCGTCGCGGCTTGTGCTGAAGACGGCATAGTGGAGGCTTGGGAAGCGCCCGGTGTCTGGGCTGTTCAATTCCATCCGGAAAAGATGCTGCAGGGAGGTGAAACCCGCTGGCTGGCTTTGTTCAAGGCCTGGGTACGCCGTTGCAAATAAGCTGAGGCTATTTGATTCCGTACTTTGCCAGAATCGTCAGGACAGGCTTCTCGATGGATTTGCTCCAAAGGTAGTAGCCATGGTCGTCGGGATGGGTGCCGTCCACTGAATACTCGTGAACATCCTTCTCGCAAGCGTCGGTCTGAATAAAATACACATCAGCGTACTTGGGATTCTTCAGAAGCTGGTCGAAAAGGGTGGAAGCCATATCTTGCTTGGCCTGTTCCTTAGCATCGTAGGTAAGCGAGAAATTCCTGGCTTCACGGCGTATAGTCTGCTGGAAAATAATGGGTTTGCCGGGATGAGCCGCAATCATTCTGTCGATAAACGGCTGCAGGCGCTCCTTAATCATCTTGTAGTCCGGATTTGAGAAAGCATCGAATACATAGGCATCTGCTTCCACATCTTCCAATACGGCGGCGAAATAAGGCTGCATCTTGCAGTTGCCGCTCATACCGAAGGCCAGCACCTGCATACCTGTGTGACGCATGAACTGCATGGGATAGCTCATACCGGGACGGCTCGTGCTGATGCCGTGGGTATAGGATGATCCATGGAAAAGAATCTTGTTGCGGAACGGATTTTCCAGCTTCTGGATATAGGAACCGACGGTAGTACCTATTTTGCAGGAACGAATCTCGCAGTATATAGGCAAGTACAGGAGGCAATCCTTGGGACCCGGAGCCATATCTTTGATCAGCACCAGGTTATCCTCGCCCTTCTCAGGCTTCGTGGCGCCGGAAGCAGCCCACTGCCATTCTCCCTTCTTGTTCTTGATGTACAGGTCGTATCCGCGATAGGCGATAGGCATGGTAGCAACGGATGTATAAAGCTGCCCCCACTCTGTCTTTACGCTGATTGCCGAAGAATTGGTGGTAAACATCACGGTCAGTCCGGCGGAACAGCGGGCCTGGAAATTCTCCCCTTTCGTCATACCCTTGTATTTCACAGTATCGATGCGATGATAAGGGTTGGGTGTATCGTAGAACATTTTTCCGCAGAGGCCTATCTCGGAGGCTTCCGTGAAACTGAATCCCGTGCCCTTGGGTGTAGTGGGACTGTCGATTACCTGCTGGAGTTTAGCGAAATGCTTGTCGTCATACGACTTCGTTACATTGTAAAGCTTTGGGGCGCAAGCCGAAGCGAGCACTAAAACAGCTGCCGCAAGAATAATTTTTTTCATCGTGTTATAATTTTGTCCTACAAATATAGAAAAATTCATGAAAAGAGAGGGGTTATTTGGCATTGAACATCACGCTGCGCGAAGCCCCGCCCTCGTCCACGGCAACCAGCAGATGCCTCCCTGGCTCGGGCCGCAGCAGCAACTCATGGTCTCCCTTGGTGGTGCCGACAAACTCATCGTCCAGGTGCCAGAACAGCTTTGCGGACGGATCCCGGTGCGCCGCCCTGGCCACCATTCCCTGCTCCCGGCCGTCCAGACCTATTGTCAACACTACTGTGATACCTTGCTGGGGGTAGATGATTTCTATGGGATTGCCATGCTCCGAAGCCGCATCAAAATCCGGGTGCTTAGGAGGTAAAGGCCTGTAATCCAGGTGGTTCTTCATATAGTACCACTCCATGGCGGGAGGCAGCACGAACCAGCTTTTCTCCACCATTTTCTCTACCGGATAGCAACTGCTGTTCACTTGCATACGCTCGTATTCATCAAGGTGCACAATCCTGTGATAGCGGCATTCATCGGGCCGCCTCTCAATATCCGGCACCCACACCGTATCCCGTTCCGGACAGATATCGGAAGCGGGGAGGCCGCTCTGGCGGCACACCTCCACGGGTACCATTTCGTAGTCGGGACGGCTGAACCAGCGGGAGGCCGGAAGGGCGGCGAATACGTCGAACATCACAGGAGCGGCATAGCCCACGCCGGTCATCTGGGCCCTGCCCTCGCCGTCGCTGTTGCCTACCCATACGCCCACTACGTAATCGCGGGTCACACCGACGCTCCACGCATCCCGGTTGCCCCAGCTGGTTCCGGTTTTCCAGGCGACCTTGCCTCCGGAGCTGAAACCCATCCAGCTGGATTCCTCTTCAGGACGGTTGGCTTTAGAGAGGGCTTCGAAGGTCAGCCATATTGCCGCTCTTGACAGCGGCAATATGGCTGACCGCGTCGCTGTCAGTTTACCATCCCCCGCAGCTTTGCTGCCGCCCCCAGGGGCACGGGGGGCGTTCCCCCCGGAACCCCCTGCCTTGCTACCCGCTCTTGACAGCGGCAATATGGCTGACCGCGTCGCTGTCAGTTTACCATCCCCCGCAGCTTTGCTGCCGCCCCCAGGGGCACGGAGGGCGGAGTCGGGGTCGGAGATCAGCTTTGCGGCCATATCCCTGTACACACCGACAAGGTCTTCCAGAGTGATTTCCGCGCCGCCAAGGATAAGAGAGAGACCATAATGGTCGGCATCACGCTTAATCGTAGAAAAACCGAGAGCCTTCAACAGTTCCAGGAAGCGAGGCGCCCCATACTGCTCCAGCATACGCACGGAAGGCACATTAAGGGAACGGGATATCACTTCCGAGGCCGGCACCGCGCCGTCGAAGCTGCGGGAATAGTTATGGGGAGAAAAGTTGTTGTAATTGTAAGGGGTATCCTTGATGAGCGTCCCCGGAAGAATAAGCCCGTCTTGCAGCATAGCGGCATACAACAGTGGCTTGAGGGTACTGCCGCTGGAACGCGCCGCGGGAATCATGTCCACGTCAGCCCCCCGAAGGCCCTCCGCAAGGCCCTTGGTATTACCGTAATAGGCCAGCACATCCCCGCTCTTCACGCTCCTTACCAGGATTCCCATATTGTCCACCAGGTTATTGTGGTACTGCTCGAAACTGGTACGGGCAATAGCGTTCACCCTTTCCTGCAGAGCGGCATCAACGGTACTCATATAAGCTTTATCTCCTCCTTCTGCCCGCAGGCGCTCCAGCAGATGGTATGCCTTGTCCGGCATGGGGAGGGGCTTTTCGGGCAGAGGTTCGTCTTTGGCCAGTTCGCACTCCAGTTCATCCAGCACGCCGCTGGCACATAGCTTGTCCAGCAGGAAGTTACGCTTCTGCAACAGCTGGCTGCGGTTGCGTCCGGGATGAATCAGGCCGGGGGAATTCGGCAGTACGGCCAGCATAGCGCTTTCCGCCCAGGAGAGATTCTCCGCCGAGCGTCCGAAATAGCGCCAGGCTGCCGCATCCAGACCTACCACGTTGCCGCCGAAAGGAGCGTTGGAAGCATACAGAAGCAATATCTTTTTCTTGCTGCAGCGTATTTCCAGCCGGGTAGCCAGGATGGCTTCATATATTTTCTCCGGGACCGTACGCGGGGCATCCGGCCGGCTCATACGTATTACCTGCATGGTAAGAGTACTGGCTCCGCTTACCACTTCTCCCCTGCTGAAATTCTGTCTCAGGGCCCTTGCGGCAGACAGGAAATCCACACCCGGATGCCACCAGAAGCGTTTATCTTCGTAGCATACTATACACTTTGCAAATTTCTCAGGCACCCTGTCCGAAGGCGGAAAATGCCACTGGCCGTCGGCAGAAATCCTCGCGCCCAGAAGCACCGAGTCCCTGTCCAGAAGCACAGCACTGTACGGAGAATTGAACAATTTCCTCGGCAGGCAGAATATATATAATGCCAGCAAGGGAGCAAGAATCAAAAATATTTTCGTATTTTTGGACATCTGAAACAAATATAACCAAATTATATGAAACTATCCAAACTTATCAGCTGCGTAATCCTGGCATCCGTATTCATGGCCGGATGCAATCAGGGTACCGGAAATGCTCCCAGTGTAAAGACCGACGAAAACGGCATTCAGTCTGTCTCTGCCGATCCAGTGCAGCAGACCCCGGAAGAAGCCGGATATCTAAGCTACGGCAGCGAGCCTTCTGGCGAACCCACGCCTGAGGCCCCCTGCATCAAACTGATCAGCAAAGGTTCCGTGCTTCCAAGCACCGGAAAAATGGACCTGCTGTTCAGCTCATACGGCTACGCCCAGGCCCGCTTCAGGGTCCGCAAGATATTCACCAGCAATATCCTGCAGTTCATGCAGTTCGATTCCTACGACGCCCGCTACGAACTCTTCAAGGTTGCCCGCGTAGTTGCCGACACTACCGTGATCCTGGGCAGAACCGACGCCCCGCATCTGCGTGAACTACGCAACTACGGCATCAGCCTTGACGAGCTTATAAAGCCGGAACCCGGTGCTATCTACTATGTAGAAATCCGGGGCCTGGAACCTCTGGAAGAAGAGGACTTCTGGGACAGCGATTCTTATTTCGGAGATTATGAGACCTACGAAGACCGCAACACTTTCCTGGTTGCCAGCGACCTGGCACTCATAGCCAAGTGTGCCGACAACAAGTGCGAAGTATTTGCCTGCGACATCCTGAGCGGCCAGCCCCTGAAAGGCGTGCGGGTAAAGTTCTACGACGACGTGCTGCAGGAAATAGGCAAGGGAGTCACCGACAAGGACGGCCTGGTGACCTTCCCCGGCAACTCTGACGGCAGATATGTCATGGCCAACTCCGACAAAGGCGCAGCCTACCTTGCCCTCAAGAACGAGAAGTCGCTGTCTACCAGTAACTTCGACGTGAGCGGATCCACCGGAAACGGCAAATTCAAAGCATACATCTTCGGCGAGCGCGGAGTATGGCGTCCGGGCGACACCATCCACGTAACCATGATTACCATGGCCGAAGACGAGGATCTTCCCGCAGGGCACCCGGTGGTGGCGGAACTCCGCAACCCTGACGGCCAGGTCACCAGTACCGTCACCGTAAAGAACGACGGCGGTCATATCTACCACTTCCCCTTCAGCACTGAAGCCGACGCTCCCACAGGACGCTGGTACGTAAACGTCAAAGTGGGCGGCCAGAGCTTCGGTAAGAGCCTCCGCATAGAGACCGTCAAGCCCAACAAGCTGGACATCAATCTGGCCTTCGAAGACAAGTTGCTTGTTCCCAAGAGCAGCTGCGTCGGCACCCTCACTGTCAAATGGCTCTACGGCGCCCCCGGAAGCGGCCTGAAAGTCAACGGCGACGTAGAGTTGACCAATGCCCGCACCGCTTTCAAGGGATATGAGGACTACGACTTCATAGACGAGTCCCGCAGTTTCACATCCCAGTCCCGCTATTACAGCGACATGCGCACCGACGAGAACGGGCAGGTATCTCTCAGTACCAACATGAACCTCAGGGAAGAAGGAATTCCCGGCATGCTGAACATCAATTTCGTCATGCGCGCCTTCGAACCCTCCGGAGAATTCAGCACCGGAGTATCCAGCTTCAAGATGTCCCCCTTCGACACCTATGTAGGCATGAAGGTCGAGAAAGACCGTTCAAGCTGGGGAGAGGAATACCTGAAGGCCGGCAAGAGCCATAAGTTCGACATCGTAACTGTAGGCCCCGACGGCAATCCTGCCACAGTATCCGACCTGCATGTGCAGGTGTGCCACGTAGACTGGAGCTGGTGGTGGAACTCTTCTTCCCTGATTGCCAGCTACATGTCCGGCAGCAGCAAGGAAATCGTGCTGGACAAGCATATCGCAACCCGATCTGGTTCAGGCTCTTTCACCTACGACTGGGCAGATGCCCCCGATGGCCTCTACTTCATTCAGGTCTCCGACGAGACCGGCGGCCACGCCAGCTCCATGCTTTGCGAGGTTTACGAGAACTACGGCAGCGCCTCCCAGGGTTCCGACGCCGCAGTCAAGCTGAGCATCAATGCCAACAAGGATAAATACAATGTGGGTGAAACCGCCAGGCTGGTAATCCCGTCTTCCAAAGGCAGCCGGGCCCTGGTTTCCCTGGAGAAAGGCGGGCGCATCCTGAGTTCCGAGTGGGTGGAATGTGCAGCCGGAAGCACCGAGATAAAGATTCCCGTGAACAATACCATGCTGCCCAACGTTTATGCCTTCATTACCTTGGTACAGCCCCACGCGGAAACTCTGAACGATGCTCCTATACGCATGTACGGCGTGTGCAACCTCAACGTGGAGGATGAAGCATCGCATCTGCAGCCAGTCATCGACATTCCCGCCGAAGTCAAGCCGGAGAGCGAAATATCCTTCAAGGTTAAAGAGAAGAACGGCAAGGCCATGAGCTATGTGGTGGCCCTTGTGGACGAAGGCCTTCTCGGGCTTACCGGATTCAAGACCCCGGACGCCTGGAAAGCATTTTACGCAAAGGAAGCCCTCAGGGTTCGTACCTGGGACCTTTACGACGACGTGATAGGAGCCTACGGCGGCAAGATAGAGCAGCTCTTCGCCATCGGAGGTGACGATGAAGGCGCCGAATCTGTAATGAAACCTCAGAACGCCCAGCGCTTCAAGGCTGTAGTAAGCTACCTCGGTCCCTTCACCCTGAAGGCTGGCAAGACCGCGACCCACAAGGCCGAGATACCTCAGTACATCGGCTCCCTCCGTGCCATGGTCATCGCAACGGACGGCCATGCCCAGGGCAACTGCGAAAGCAATGTCGCTGTAACCAAGCCGGTTATGGTCCAGGCTACTCTGCCTCGCGCCATGAATATCGGAGAGACTATAAAAGTTCCCGTCACCGTATTCACGATGAAGGACGGCATAGGCGAAGTGAAGGTCGGAATCAAGGCCTCCGAATTGCTGGAAGTCGTGGGGCCGGACAAGCAGAGCGTGAATTCCGCCAAGGCCGGCAACGAGGTGTGCTATTTCACTCTCAAGGTGAAAGACAACACCGGAGTGGCCAGAGTGAGCGTGAATGCCGAAGGTGCAGGCGACAAGTCGGCCCACGACATTGAAATCGACGTAAACAATCCCAACCCTGAAGTCACCCGCAGCAGCACCGTATTGCTTGCCGCCGGCGAGAGCAAGACCGTTGATGTGGACCTGTTCGGCACCCCCGGCACCAACAGCGCGGAGATAGAACTCTCCACCATCCCTGCCATAGACCTCGGATCCCGTCTGCGCTATCTTACCGGATATCCGTACGGATGCCTGGAGCAGACCGTTTCCTCCGTATTCCCGCAGCTGTACCTGGACAAGGTGATGAGCCGCGACGAAAACTCCCGCAAGCGCAGCCGCATCAACATCGAATCCGCCATCAGGCGCCTCCAGAATTACCGCCGCAGTGACGGTTCGCTCAGCTACTGGCCTGGCCAGAGCCAGTCCAGCCTCTTCGGCAGCGCATACGCCCTGCACTTCCTCAAAGAAGCTGAAGACCAGGGATATGCAGTACCGGTTGACCTGAAGAAAGAGCTCATCGCATGGCTTGGCAAGACTGTGTCCGACAGCAAGCAGGATTTCACCTCCCGTGCCTATGGAGTATATGCCCTTGCGGTCGCCGGCAAGCCCCAGCGCAGCGCTATGAACCTGCTCCGGGAGAAGGTCAAGAAGATGCCGGCAAGCGCCGCCTGGCTGCTGGCCGCCGCGTATGCCGTTGACGGCAAGAAGAATGTAGCAAAGGAGATTTCCGCTCCACTGCAGTATGAAGACAAGACCTACGAAGCCTACGGCAGCTCCGACCGCAACCGTGCAGTCGCCCTCAAGCTTATGCTGCTCACCGGCCGTAAGGAAGAAGCGTTCCGCCTGGCCTCCGAACTGGCCGGCCGCCTCAACGACAAGAATGTGTGGATGAGCACCCAGTCGAGCGCGTGGAGCCTCTATGCAGTATGCGATTATGCCCGTGCCAATGCAGGCGGCGTCCAGGCTTCCGTGACAGCCGGCGGAAAGGCCTCCAAGTTCGACAACGGCAAATGCATCGAGTCTTCAAGCCTGCCGGTAGAAGCACGTGCACGCAAGCTCAGCGTGAAAGTGGAGAACTCCGGACAGGGTAACCTCTACGCAGTGGCTTCCGTTACCGGCATCCCGGCCGCATCTGAGGAGAAAGCAGTCAGCAAAGGCCTGAAGATGACGGTAAGCTATCAGGACGAAGACCGCAACGCCATCAAGGTGGACACCCTGTCGAGAGGACGGACCATTTACGCAGTGGTCACCGTGACCAACCCTGGTGCAGCTGCAGTAAGGGATATCGCTCTCAACCATAAGTTCCCTTCCGGCTGGGAGATACAGAACGAGCGTCTCTACTCCGAGTCCGTTTCCTACCCGAGCGGAGTAAGCTATCAGGACATCCGCGATGACCGCGTGTACAGCTTCTTCGACCTCGGCGCAGGCTCCAGCGTCGTAATCCGCACCAAACTCGTAGCCACCTATCCGGGACGCTTCTACCTGCCGGCTGTGAGCTGCAGCGCCATGTACGACGCCTCAGTCACAGCTCTGGTTCCCGGCCGCTGGGTGGAAGTGAAATAATATGTGGATAATTCTGGCGGCAAGCTCTTCATTCCTGCTGGGCTTGTATGATGCCGCCAAGAAGCAGGCTCTCCGGAAGAACGGCATATTGGCCGTTCTTCTGGTGGCTACTGCACTATCGACCCTTTTCGTATCCCCTTTCCTGAGGTTCGGGCCCGCAGCCGACCACTTGAAGCTGCTTTTCAAAGCCGTACTGGTAACGTCTTCCTGGGTATCCGGAATGGTAGGTCTGAAATTGCTGCCCCTGACTACAGTAAGCACCATCAAGGGCTCCCGGCCATTGTTCGTTGTGCTGTTTTCCATTATCCTTTTCGGGGAACGGCTGAGCCTGCTTCAGTGGGCAGGAGTCCTGATTGTACTGGGCGCATTGTTCCTGCTGGGCCACACCAGCAAGGGTGACGCGCCTGTCCAGGTCCGGAAGACCGGCTTTTTGTGGATGGGCATTTCGGTGATTACGGGAGTAGTCAGCGCGCTGTACGACAAGCATATAATGCAAGGAATGGAACCTATGTTCGTTCAGAGCTGGACCAATCTCTACATAACGGTCCTGCTCGCTTTGTGCGTCGCCGTACGCCGCAGGAAAGAATCGGGTCCCATATTCCGCTGGGACTGGTGGGTATTGGTCGTTGCCCTGCTGATAACAGGCGCCGACGCTTGCTATTTCTTTGCCCTGAAGCAAGAAGATGCCCTGCTGAGCGTAGTTTCAGTGATACGGAGAGCGGCAATTATCATCACCTTCCTCTGCGGGGCCATCTTCTTCAAGGAAGGCAATTTGAAAGCAAAGAGTTTTAACATAATCTTGATGGCTGCAGGCGTTGCCCTGCTGCTGATCGGGAAATAAAAAGAACTGCAGATGAACAGATATATGGAACTCGCCATTCGCGAAGCTCGTGAAGGCATAGAAAACGGGCATGGAGGCCCCTTCGGAACCATAATCGTGAAAGATGGAGAAATCGTGGGCCGCGGCCACAACTGCGTGCTGCGCGACAATGACGCCACCTGTCACGGTGAAGTGGCAGCCATTAGGGACGCCGGCCGCAGGCTGGGAACTTTTGACCTGAGCGGTTGCGAACTATACACCACCGGGGAGCCGTGCCACATGTGCCTGTGCGCATGTATGTGGGCTAATATCAGCAAGATATACTACGGCTGCAACATAGAAGACAACGGCATGATAGGCTTCCGTGACGACAAATTCGACCGCATTTTCGGCGGCCGCGACAAGCTGGAAGGCTATATGACGGAAATGGACAGGGATGCCTGCCTGGAGTTGTTCAAGGACTACATGTCCATGAGTCACGAGAACTATTAGGCTTCTATCCAGAGAAATACTTTGTCTCCCCGGCGGACGTGCTCCTGACCGGGAGCCGCAGGTATCGCTACGGAGCAGCGTTCCCCTTTTCCGGCCTTTTCACAGGGTTTCAGGTTTACACGCATATCGCTCACAGTCAGCTCAGTAACTCCGCTGGTAGCGCCTATTATGATAATCTCGTCGCCTACGCTCAACGGAGTAGCTTCCACCGTGATTTCAGCCACGCCGATACGGTCGAACCAGTTGCTGACCTTGCCGCAGTAAACCTTGCGGCGAGTGGCCTGGGAGCCATATACCTCACTCCACTGCCCCATGGGCGCTCCCTGATAATAGCCGTCCCAGAAACCGCGGTTGAACACTTCAGAAAGGGATGCCTTGAGTGCGGAAGCCAGCTCAGGAGTGTAATTGCCTTCGCATATAGCATCCGCTGCCAGGCGGTAACATGAGGCGCAACGCTTCACATATTCCGCACTTCGGGCACGGCCTTCTATCTTGAAGACGCTTACCCCGCTGTCTGCTATCTTCTGCAGGAATTCAATGGTACACAAGTCTTTAGGCGACATTATGTACTTGTTGTCTATGTCCAGGGTATAGCCGGTCTCCAGGTCTCGCACTTCGTAGCCGCGGCGGCATATCTGCATACAGGCCCCCCTGTTAGCAGATGCACCGTAGGCATGGAGGCTGAGGTAACATTTGCCGCTGACGGCCATGCACAAGGCGCCGTGTACGAACATCTCGATTCGCACGGGCCTGCCGGACGGGCCGCAGATGTTCTCCCGCACAATAGCGTCATGAATCTCTCTCACCTGGTCCAGATTCAGTTCCCTTGCAAGCACTACTACGTCGGCCCATCGGGAATAGAAGCGAAGGGCCTCGCTATTGGAAATATTGAGCTGGGTAGAAATATGGACTTCAACGCCTATGCTCCGGGCGTACTCTATTGCTGCTATGTCTGAAGCAATTACAGCATCGACTCCGGCTTCACGGGCGGAGTCCAGAGCCTCCCGCATCGGGGCAAGATCTTCAGGATACAGTACTATATTCAGAGTCAAATATGCGCGGACTCCGGCTTCATGGCAGATGCGCACCACTTCCTGCAAGTCTTCCGGGGCGAAATTGTTGGCGCTATGGGAGCGCATGTTCAGGTGGCCGACGCCGAAGTACACCGAGTCGGTTCCCCCCTGGATGGCAGCCCGAAGGGACTCGAAATTTCCCGCAGGAGCCATCACTTCCAGCTGCGCGGAAGTGATGGCGGGAGAGGCTGGCGCCGGTCTTGCACTACTTATTGCCATCTTCTACTGCAAATTTGAAATCTTTGGCCCGGCGAAGGGCTTCCTGCAGCTGCCCGTCATAACGCACACGCAACTTCACGCCATCCGGCTGGAAATAGTAACGCACCACTATTTCCTCTTCGATAAAAGGCACGATTTCGTCCTTCTTCAGCCGCAGGAACTCTTCCTTATCCATATCCAAAGCCTTACCCAACGCATCCAGTTCTCCAGACATGGACTCCTCCAGCCCATCCCTCTTCAGTTCCTTGCGCACCAGGTCGAAGAAAGTGCGGGCACTGGAGCGGTAATCGAATTCTTTACCCTTGGCGAAAGCGATAAATTCCTCATAATCAGCATCACTCAGATGAAACTCTTCGGTAGGAGGAATGCTCTTGTGCTGCTTTACATATTCCAGTACATACTGTTCCGCTACTCCGTTCACCACAAGCGAATACGTAAGCCTGCTGTATTCACGCGGCATGACCACTATATCCGGGGTTATGCCGCCGCCATCCCTGACCGTGCGCCCCATCGCCGTCTTGAATTCATGGGTCAGGGAATCGGGAATATGACCTACGCTGCCGTCCTCGTTGCGGTGGGAGTAGTCGATGGCCTGGACGCAGCGTCCGCTGGGGGTATAGTATTTTGCGGTCGTCACTTTCAACTGTCCGCCGTAAGGAAGAGGCCGTATACTTTGCACCAGGCCTTTGCCGAAGGTGCGGTTGCCTGCGATAATCGCCCGGTCCAGGTCCTGGAGCGCCCCCGAAACAATCTCGGAGGCGGAAGCTGAACCGGAATCGACCATTACGACCAGCGGCAGCTCCGTGTCGAGCGGAGACTTGGTGGTATAACTTGCAGAGCCGCTTCCATCCGCGCGGCCTTTTGAACTCACTACAAGGGAACCCTTGGGGACGAATATTGATACTATCTCGATAGCTTCGTTCAGCAGGCCTCCGCCGTTGCCCCTGAGGTCTAGCACCAGGGTATCCAGCTGGCCCTGGCGGCGCAGATCCTTCAAAGCAGCACGCATCTGTTCCCCGACGCCTTCCGTAAAGCCGCTTTGATAAATGTAGGCAGTGTGGGGAGCGATGTAGCCGTAGTATTCGATGTCCGGAAGATGTATGGTCTGACGGGTTATCTTGATGTCCTTGAGCTCTCCGGTGTGGACTTTTTTCACTTTGAATACGACCTTGGTACCCGGTGTACCGCGCATCTTTTCGCTGCATTCAGCACTTGTGAGGCCTTTCACGCTCTCCCCGTTTATGGTAAGGATTTCATCGCCGCAGCGCAGTCCCCCACGGTATGCCGGAGAATCTTTGTACGGCTCATTGATAATTACGTTGCCCTGCTTATCGGGCTTAAAAATTACTGCGCCAATGCCCCCGTAAGACTTGTTGATCATCATACGGAGGTCGTCGTTTTCCTCCTCCGGGATATATACGGTATATGGATCCAGGTCGGAGAGCATGGCATCGACACCAGCCCTTTCGATACGGTCTATTGGGAGAGAATCCACGTAGGAACGGTTAAGTTCCTTTAATATAGCGCTTTGGATTTCAGTCCACTTGCCGAGCCTGAAGCTCTTGGACTGTGCGGCAGCTGCCAGGCAAAAAGCGCAGAGCGCCACGGAAAGCAACACTTTCTTCATACAATTCTTCATTTTTCGTATCCGTTTTCTTGCAACCACGATGCCATAGCGCGGAGGGCTTTGCCACGGTGGGAAATAGCATTTTTAATATCTTCGGGGAGCTCCGCTACGCTGCAGCCGGGATAAGCATCGGCAATGAATACAGGGTCATAGCCGAAACCTCCGCTGCCGCTGCGCGAAAAGGCGATGCGGCCCTCCAGGGTGCCTTCGAAGAAATGACATTGCCCGTCCAGCAACAAGGTAACGACACTGCGGAAACGGGCAGTCCGGGGCTCACCCGGATGCTTTTCAAGCTCTCTGAGCAAGGTGTCGATATTGGCGGAAAAATCGTGGTCTGCAGGCATAGGGAGACCGTCGCGCCTGGCTATATCCTGGGCATAGCGGGCCGCGTGCACGCCTGGAGCACCGCCAAGAGCATCCACCTCGAGACCGGTGTCGTCGGCAAAGCAGTCAAGACCAGTGAGGTTATGGATGAACCGGGCCTTTATTTCGGAGTTTTCCCTAAGCGTGAGGGCAGTTTCCTCGGCCTCGGCGGTAATGCCCAGATCGGCAGTTCCGATGACCTCTACGGTTTTGGAAAGTATTTCCCCGGCTTCGCGAAGCTTGCCCCGGTTGCCGGTTGCAAACAAGAGTTTCATACAAGGAGCAAAGATACAAATAAATGGTTTATATTTGCCTTATGAAGAAGGCTCTCCCCGCTCTTTTGATTGCACTTGCCCTGCCGCTGCTCTGCTCCCTTGCCCCGGCAAGGCAGTCAAAGCCGCAGAACAAACGGCAACTCCTCCGGGAAAGCGAATTCTTCAGGGTGCTGGAAAGCGGATATGAATCAAAGATGTACAGGCAGGACAGCCTGATGCTGACAGATCCGATAGGTGATGCCTATATGCTGCGCAAGCTTGATACTGTACCCGTCAAACTGTTCCGGCATCTCTTCGTCACGCCCCTGCCTCAACTTGAAGACCTTCCCAAAAAGGCATCGTACAAAAGTTCGCGCGCTGTCCCTATCGACAATGACGGATTGCTCAACAAATGTGCGGAAATTATGCGTTTGCACTTCCCCGACATCTTCCCAAGCCTGGGCAATGAGCACAAATGGTCTCCGGAGGCGTCCCAATACCTGTCTTTCGGCTTCTGGCACAGACTGGGAAGGCACTGGTCCGGAAAGCAGAGAGACTTCCCTGTCTCTACTCTGGGCACCAGTAAATTATTTATTTGCCTTGCATGCGGCTGGACGTCCCGTTACTGCATAACCGGACAGGAAGAAGCTCTGAAGGAACGTCTGCTGACCTACCCTGACAGGAGCATCGAGCCACATAAGCTGTTCGAAGAAAGCTACGTGCTCAACAAAGGGAATTTGTACCTCACCTTCCTGACCTGCGAGAACGTCCTCACCGATATGCCGTTCAGGCCACGCCGCCACGATGACCCGATACAACGCAGGCTGGCTTACATTCGCCACGATTCCAAAGAACTTGGCGACAATTACGGGGCGTGGTACCACTTCTTCGGAATAGCGCTCTACAGTATGATGAGACCCGGGCACCTGGGCCTGTTCGTGGCTGACGCCGAAAGCTTCGGTTCTTTCTTTTTCGAAGGTCCGGACCCCCAGGAAGACCGCATTAACCACTATGGCGCAATTTTCGGCAGCCGCCTTCGCAAGATGCTGGAGGACGCCTCCTGGTGGCTCAGGGGACCTGAATGCAACACCAGTTATCTGGTACCGAATAATTTAGTATCTCCGTAGTTATATTGACTCAAAAACCCGGAGAGGGTCGCCGCGGAAAAATATCCCTCCCTGAGCTGCGTGCTCCAGGAGGGATCATAGTCTTGGGACATTAACTTGAAGCTAACCGGAAAAAGAAGGGGTATGAGTGTTAGTGTTATTCTTTTCATACTACAAAGTATAATATTTAATTACTACCTTTCCTCTATAAATCAGAGAAAGACCGCTGTCCTGTGTAGGCGAGTGGCCGTCGCTGCGCCGAGGTGGGTATATTGGGCTATCAACAGAGATTGTTCTCTGCTGAGCAACAAGAAGAAAAAAAAATAGCTTTCCTCTACGAGTTCTAAGTCTCAAACAGGCCTTCTAAGCCGCACAGAGCATTAGCCAATTTGTTGAACGGGGTCGAACCACCACAAAGTTAGTGACCTTACAGAGTGCGGTATATATTGGACCGACCGTTTAGGCAGTCGGAGCAATATCTGGAGTGTAGTCTCGATATGCGACATTGCCGTGAAGTACATACCAGATAGCCACAAGCATTTTTCTGGCTATCGCCACTTGAACCTTCATTCTGTTCTTGCGACGAACAACTGTCTGGTAGTAGCTGAACTTGTTTAGAAAGCAGCCCTGTGTTTTGGATGCTGCCCAAGCGCATTCAATCATCGTTTTTCGCAGATACTTGTTTCCGTGCGTAATACTTCGCGCCTTGATTTTTCCGGCACTTTCCTCATTGCGGGGCTTCAACCCGCACCAGGAGACAAGGTGGGCAGCATCTTGGAATGATGATACGTCTGAGCCTACTTCCGCGATAATGGCTGTGGCCGAACGACCCTTAATACCCGGTATGGTTTGAAGGTTCTTCAATTGTTCCGGAAAGTGCTGCTGGCAAATGGCATCCATCTTCGCCTGGCATTCATCCTTGTGGCGCTCCGCGAGTACAATCTCTTCACGCAATTGGCGGATAATATCGATGTCTGTGTCTGAAAGCACACCGCTGAGCGATGCCATAATTACGTCTTTCCCGGCCTTGTTCACAATACGGCTATGGACCACCTTAATCAGTTCTTCCGGATCTCTTATTCCATCAGCAACAAGGCGCACGACATCCTTATAGCTCTTGCTGTCCGTAGTAGACAAATAGTTGCTGATGCGGATATTACACCGCTGTATCGCGGCATCGAGTTTGCCGAGCTTACGAACACATTCGGCATTCAGATCCGATATGCGGCGGTCATACTGACGGAGTTGCTGGATAATGTCAGCAGGAACGTAACTGCCGCGGATAAGGTCTTTGAGAAGGCAGGTGGCTATCCACTCTGCATCTTTCACATCGCTCTTTTTCCCTGGCAATTGCTTGATGAAGTATGGATTGACCAGCTTCATCTCGGCAACATAGGGCTCCAGCACACGCCATACCGGCATCCAGTACACACTTGTGCTCTCCATGCATACCTCACTGACATCCAATTCCTGTAGTTTGGCAGCCAGTTGTTCCACGTCAGGAGTCAAAACTCCAAATTTTTCTTGAAAAACGACGCCGTTCTCATTGAGAATACACACAAAGACACTATCTTTGTGGACGTCAAGACCGCATACTTGTCGCATAGGCATAACAATTTTTGGGACACCATGCCCGTTAAACATAAGATCATTTGCGGCGCGCCGGATGGCGACGACCGCCCGCCTACAAAGATAAGACAGCGGTCTTGATTTTTATGCAACTGGCCTAAAATCGGCAGATTTTATGTACATTTGTAGATATGATTGATGAAATAGTTGTAGACTCCACGGTCAAGAAGCTTTTCAGCGAAATACGTTTCCGTGAACGGCCTGAAGGCTTGTACGAACCTCTCCGTTATATGATAGCCATAGGCGGCAAGCGCCTGCGGCCTACCTTGTGCCTGACCACCTACGGACTCTTCCGGAACACCTTCGGAACTGAAGTCCTGGAGTGTGCAGCCGGTCTTGAAGTATTCCATACCTTCACCCTTATCCACGATGACATAATGGACCGCTCGCCACTGAGGCGCGGTGTGCCAACAGTGTGGAAGAAGTGGAATGAAGATACCGCCATCTTGAGCGGTGACGTGATGCTGATAGAAGCCTACAAACGCATTTGCAAGGCACCTGAGAGCTGCCGCAACGAAGTTCTGGAGCTTTTCTCCCGCACCGCAGAAGAAGTTTGCGAAGGGCAGCAATACGATATGGATTTCGAGAATCTGGATACAGTACCGATGGCGGATTATGCGAAGATGATCGGGCTGAAAACCGCCGTCCTGCTGGCCTGCTCCGCCCAGATGGGTGCTATGATAGCCGGAGCTCCGGATGATGACTGCAAAGCCCTGTACCGCTACGGCTACGAACTGGGAATGGCCTTCCAGATTGCCGACGACTACCTGGATGCATACGGGGACCAGAAAGTGTTCGGCAAGCCCATAGGAGGAGACATCATTAACCGGAAAAAGAGCTGGCTTACCGTGTATGCTCTGGAAAATACCACGGACAGAGAGGCCTTCCTGGACGCCTTCAGCCGGGATTGCCAAGATGCCTGTGCCGCGGAACAGAAAATAGAGCATATCAAGCACTTGTACAACGGGCTCGGAGTGCCGGAAGCAGCCCGTGCCGAAATCCTCCGTTATTCCGGGAGGGCTATGGAAGCCGTAAACGGACTGTCCCGGGACACCGGGCCGCTTAAAGCATTCGCCGACAGTCTCATAGGCAGGGCAAAATGATGGAAGCCACAGTAGTAAAAAATGCCGGAAGCCACTATCTGCTGAGCGCATTGCCAGCCTGGGAACCCTTCCCCGCCGTACTGAGGGGAAAAGTGAGGCTTGAACGCTCCGGAGCCACGAACCCCGTCGCCGTGGGAGACAAGGTCCTCTACGAACTGGACGGTCAGTCCGCCGACGAATTGCATCCTGCCGTCATCACGGAAGTACTCCCCCGTTCCAATTACATAATCCGCCGCAGCACCAACCTGTCCCGACAATCGCACGTTATTGCTGCCAATCTGGACCAGGCGCTGCTGGTGGTGACCCTGTACTTCCCGGAAATCAAGCTGCCGTTTCTGGACAGGCTGCTTGTAACCTGCGAAGTGTACGGAGTGCCGGCGGTAATCGTGCTGAACAAGATGGACCTGTACAGGGAACTGGCCGGGGAAGAAGTGGAGAATTTCTGCCATATCTACAGGGATGCCGGATACAAGGTGCTGGAATGCTCTGCGCTGAGCGGCGAAGGGATAGATGAGCTGCGCGGACTCTGCAGCGGGCGCACCAGCCTCGTAAGCGGCGAATCCGGCGTGGGCAAGTCTTCTGTTATCAAGGCATTGGATCCTTCTCTCGACCCCAAGGTGGGACGCATAAGCACGGCCCACCTGCAAGGCAAGCACACCACTTCCCTGTACGAAATGTACCCCCTCTCGTGCGGCGGTTTCATAGTTGATACGCCGGGGCTGCGCGGCTTCGGCCTGGTGAATCTGGAAAAGGAAGAGATATCCAAATACTTCCCGGAGATGCTCCGCGTAGCGGACAACTGCCGTTTCATTCCGTGCACGCACACCCATGAACCCGGCTGCGCCGTCAAACAGGCACTTGAAGACGGTCTTATCAGTCCCGAACGATACAACTCCTACCTCGGCATGCTCGAAGAAGACCAGAAGTTCAGATAGCACCGGAATTTTTTGTAGATTTGTAAGTTAAACAATTATTCGTTCAATGTACAAGCTCGAACAGATTTTACGCCCTATGGTGTGGGGCTCGGAATTATGGGTGCTTTCCGGCTATCCAGAAAGGATTTCCGTCGTGGCAGACGGACCCTACCGCGGACTTACCATCAATGAGTTGATAGCCAAGGAGAAAGAGGCTTTGGTAGGAACTGCGGTCTATGCCCGCTATGGGGATGAATTCCCCCTTCTCGTAAAATTTCTTGACGTACACGCCCCGCTGAGCATTCAGGTACATCCGTCCGAGGAACTTGCGCAGAAGCGCCACGGAGCCCATGGCAAGACCGAAATGTGGTACGTAATCCGGGCGGAAGAAGGCGCTGAACTCATGGCCGGTTTCAGCGAGCCGCTCAGTCCGGATGAATACGTACGCAGGGTACAGGAAGGAAGCATTACAGATGTAATAGCCCACCATGACATAGAAGCCGGAGACGTTGTCTTCATTCCTCCGGGACGTGTACATGCCTTGTGCAAAGGAAGCTATATCGCTGAAATACAGCAGACTTCCGATATGACCTACCGCATCTACGACTACAACCGGCCAGGTCTGGACGGCAAACCTCGCGAACTGCATACTGAGCTTGCGAAGGATGCCCTGGACTACAAGGTTTACGATGAATACAAGACTACTTACACGCCTGCCAAAGACGCTGAAATACAGGTAGTAAGCTGCGAGTACTTTACCACTTCCGTGCTGGATCTGGACAAGCCTTTCGCAAAGGATCTGAGCAATTTGGACAGCTTCCTTATAGTTATGTGCCTTGAAGGGAGCGCTACTCTGAAAACCGGAAACGATACAGCCGCAATCAGTTCCGACGGCTGCATTCTTGTGCCCGCCAGCGCCAGGGAACTGAAATTCACTCCCGGCCCGGACGGATTCAAGGCCCTTTTGAGTCACATTTGAGTATGAAACGAAAAAACACCAAGCAGCGCAAGCAGGTAAGTCCCAAACGCCAGCAGACGCGCAAAACCGCACAGAGCTATGTAGGAAAGGTCCAGATGACCCGTGAGGGTTATATTTTCGTGATTGTGGACGGCCTGGACGAGGATATTTACGTTAAGGCCGCCAAGACCCGGAGAGCGCTCAACGGCGACCTCGTACGTGTGGTCGTGAGCCACAGGTCCGGGCAGGGCAAGCGGAGAGAAGGCGAAGTAGAGGAAATCCTGGAGCACAGCAAAGCTCCTTTCGTGGGGTATATGCATTATGTAGGTGCCCAGGCCTGGGTACTCATGCAAAGCAAGAATATGCCCTACGACATCCAGGTCGATGCCGAGCAGGCCCGTGCCCTGGGAGCCGCTGCCGGGATGAAGGTTGCAGCCGTAGTGGACGGCTGGAAACGGGGAGATGCGTGCCCCTTCGGACATATCTCCGACGTCCTCGGGATTCCTGGAGAAAACGAGACCGAGATGCACGCCATACTGGCAGAGTTCAATCTCCCCTACCGTTTCTCCGAAGAAGTGGAAAACGCCGCGGACAAAATCCCCGAAGATATTACTGCAGAGGAACTTAAGGGGCGTAAAGATTTCCGTGACGTACTCACCTTCACCATAGACCCGTCGGACGCCAAAGACTTCGACGACGCCCTGTCGTTCCGCAAGCTGCAGAACGGCGGCTACGAGGTGGGCGTACATATCGCCGACGTTTCCTATTACGTGCACCCCGGCAGCCCTGTAAACGCCGAGGCCCGGGAGCGCGGAACCTCAGTTTACCTGGTTGACCGCACCGTCCCCATGCTGCCGGAGAAGCTTTGCAACAAGCTCTGCTCCCTGCGTCAGGATGAAGACAAACTCACCTTCTCAGCCGTATTCGAAATAGGCCCCAAGGGAGCCGTAAAGTCCCGCTGGTTCGGCCGTACAGTCATTCGTTCCAACCGCCGTATGGACTACGACCAGGCTCAGCAGATCATAGACAATCCGCCTGAGGAGGGCAAATGCAGCCCGCTGGAAGAGGCTGTCCTCACCCTCAACCGCCTCGCCAAATTCCTCAGGGAAGCCCGCTTCCGCAACGGGGCCATCAATTTCGACCGTCCCGAAATGAAGGTCGAGGTGGATGAAAACGGCAAGCCGCTCAGAGTGTACCAGAAGATAGCCCGCGAGTCCAACAACCTCATAGAGGAGTTCATGTTGCTGGCCAACAGGAGCGTAGCGGAATTCGTAGCCACCGGGGGCAAGATGAACGGAGTGCCGATGAAGAGCGCCAAGACATTCGTGTACCGTGTGCACGGAGAGCCGAATTACGAGAAACTCGAAGGCTTGCGAGGTTTTGCCTCCAACTTCGGGTACAAGATGGCCGAAGCCACCAGCGGAAAGGGTGCCGCCGCATCTCTGCGGGAGCTGCTTGGTGCCGCCAAGGGCAAACCCGAGTACGACGCTTTCGAAAACCTTGCCCTGCGTTCCATGGCGAAGGCCGTGTACAGTACGGACAACATAGGCCATTACGGGCTAGCCTTCCCCTTCTATACCCACTTCACTTCTCCCATTCGGCGCTTCCCCGACCTGATGGTGCACCGCCTGCTGTCCAGATATCTGAAAAACGGCGATTCCGCTGACAAAGCAAGCTTCGAAAGGGAATGCGTACATGCTTCCGAGCGGGAGCTGGTGGCCGCTGACGCAGAACGTACCAGCGTGAAATACAAGCTGGTTGAGTTTATGCAGGACAAGGTCGGGCAGGAGTACGACGGAGCCGTATCCGGTCTCACCGAATGGGGCATGTATGTAGAACTGGACGAAACTCATATTGAAGGTATGGTCCCCCTGCGGGAGATACGCTCCGATTTTTATGAATTCGACGAAGGGCATTACCGGCTGCACGGGCGCCGCACCGGGAAGGATTTCCGACTTGGGGACAGGGTGCGTATAAAAGTGAAGAATGCCAATCTGGAGCAAAGACAATTGGATTTTGAATTAATCGAAAATGAAGAAGATTTTACTCCCGCTCATCCTGTTGAGCATCGCTCTGCTGTGGAACGCAGCGGACGCAAGCGCTCAGTCCAGAGAAGAAAGGCTCGCTGAGTACGTTTATTATTTTGCCTCCGACTCCCTGCGGGGCCGCAAAGCGGGAACTCCCGATGCCGCCAAGGCAAGGGATTATATAGTAGCACGTTACAAGGAATGTGGCCTGAAGCCGTTTTTCGGAGGCGACTTCGTGATTCCGTTCGAGAAAAACGGGACCAAGTTCGCTAACGCCGTGGGTGTTATTGAAGGCAATGAGCTCAAGGACGAGTATATAGTGCTCGGCGCCCATTTCGACCATCTGGGCGTCAAAAAGGGCGAGATTTATCCCGGAGCGGACGACAATGCATCCGGCAGCGCCTCCCTTATCGAAGTGGCGCGCGAGCTGGTTTCCCGCCGGAGTGAGCTCCAGAGGAGCGTCATTATAGCAGCTTTCGACGGAGAAGAACTTGGCCTCTACGGGTCAAATGCTCTGGCCGAATTCCTGGACGCCGTAGTGGGGATTGACAAGATTAAACTCATGATGAGTGTGGATATGGTGGGATGGTACAAGCAAAGCGGCAAGCTTTGGATGACCGGTACTGCTACCATCAAAGATGGCAGGACTCTGGTCAAGGATGCCGCTAAGCGTCACTCCGTGAACGTGATAGCCAAGGATTTCGAGAACTCCGTATTCACCGCCACCGATACCGAAGGTTTTGCCAAGAAGAAGGTTCCTACTCTGGCAGTGACAACAGGCGTCAAGTCTCCTTATCACAAGCCGGGAGATAAAGCCGAACTTATTGATTATCAAGGCTTGGACAAGATTACCGAGTACCTGGCCGACCTTACCGTCACCACTGCTTCCAATCCTTCATTCGCTTCCAGCGGAAGGGTCGCCCGCAAGCATCTGGATAAAATACCCCTGTTTGAAGGAGGCGTGGTCGGAAGCCTTGGAAGCACCAATATGCACTTCCCCTCTGCAAGTCTCCGCAGTGACAGCCGCATGAATTACAGCGCCGGCCTGCTGGGACGCCTGAATTTCGGCTCCGTAGGCATCCAGGCCAACGCTCTCTGGGAGCAGGCAAGCACCCGTTTCCCGGGGCTTGACGAAGCCCTCGGCAAACCCCAGACCTTCACGCAGCGCGCCATCACCGTGCCGGCTTACCTCTTGTTCCGCTTCTCCGACTCCACCAGCTCCCTTTTTGCTGGCCTGGGCGGTTACTACAGCTATGCTTACAGCCAATCATTCAGCATAGAAGCTCCAGCAGGCTGGACAGCCAACCCCCACCAGGGAGGTCTTGCAGCCACATTCGGGATGCAAGTTGCCGGCCTGCTGCTGGAATGGGACTTCCGCTGGCAACTAAACAACGCGTTTTCAAGCGGACGTGAGGCCAAGCTGAATACCGGCACTTTCATCACACTTGGCTGGGTATTCTGATGCTGCTGGAATTCACCAAGATGGAAGGCCTGGGGAACGACTACATCTATGTAGATTCGTGCCGTTTCCCTGTAAATGACCCGTCGGCTCTTGCGGTGAAGCTGAGCGACCGGCATTTCGGGATAGGATCCGATGGCCTTGTCCTTATCGGACGTTCAGACAAGGCCGATTTCTCCATGCGCATGTTCAATGCGGACGGCAGCGAAGCACAAATGTGCGGAAATGCTGCCCGCTGCATAGCCAAGTACGTGTTTGACAAAGGGTTAACGGACAAGGGCACAATAACTCTGGATACGCTATCAGGGATAAAAACACTGAGTATTCACAAAGGGGAAGACGGTCTCGTATCCAGCGTCACCGTAGATATGGGTACGGCCCGGATAGCGGAGAAATACCTGGAACTGGAGGCTGCAGGAAGGCGTTTCCGCGGCTACCTTGTGGACATGGGGAATCCTCATTTCACGGTGCTCTGCAAGGATGCCGAAGCTATTGATTTGGAACGCTTCGGCCCTGCCATAGAGCATCATCCGCTTTTCCCGGAACGTATAAACGCAGAGTTCGTATCCTTTATTCCCGCCACTGCTTGCCCTGCGGCAGGAGCCGAAGGCTCGCGGCTTCGGGTGCGGGTGTGGGAACGGGGCAGCGGCATCACGCTGGCCTGCGGCACAGGAGCCTGCGCTGCGGTTGCCGCCCTCGTCAACTCCGGAATAGCTTCCAGCCCATGTTGCGTAGTTATGGACGGCGGCTCTCTCGAGGTTTCCTGCAGTGCAAATGGTTCCCTTCAGATGACCGGCCCTGCGCGCACCGTCTTCGAAGGAACGGTAGCGCTGTCCGATTAATCCGCTGACTTCTCCCTTTCGGGAGCCAAAGGCCTTGTTGCAGCTTCAGGCCGGGGATAGCTGCGAAGCAGCGTAAGGGGGAACGCCCCCTTGTGCCCCTGGGGGTTGGGGGATGATAGTTCCAGCGGCGCATCCGCGCCGCTGGAGCCGTTGATCTAGCGGCGCAAATGCTCCGCTAGATCAACGGCTCCGCCGTCATCGCCGCAGGCTGCTCCACCCCCATCAACTTAAGGATGGTAGGAGCTACGTTGCAGAGCGCGCCGTCCTTCACGGTCTTGACCTCGTCGCCGGCACCAATCACAATGAACTGCACCAGGTTAAGCGAATGGGCAGTGTTGGGGCTGCCGTCCTCGTTGACCGCATAATCGGCATTGCCGTGATCGGCGGTAAGCAAAACGGTGTAGCCGTGATTGAGAGCGCAGGTAATTGTGGTCTCCACGCAGCCGTCGATACAACCCACGGCGTTGCAGATAGCCTTGTACACTCCGGTGTGGCCCACCATATCTCCGTTAGCATAGTTGAGGATGATGAGATCGTTGCGCTCGCTGCGGATTGCCTCGCAAAGGCGGTCTGTAACTTCGACGGCACTCATCTCGGGCTGCAGGTCATAAGTGGCGACCTTGGGAGAGTTCACCAGGATACGGTCTTCGCCCTCGAACGGAGTCTCACGGCCGCCGTTGAAGAAGAAGGTCACGTGAGCGTACTTCTCCGTTTCTGCTATGCGAAGCTGCTTAAGTCCAGCCTTGGAGATGGTCTCGCCGAGGGTGTCTGTAACCTCCTCCTTGGGGAAGAGGATATGGAGTCCCTGGAATGAAGCGTCGTAAGGAGTGAGGGTGCAATAGTACAGGGGAACGGTATGCATGCCCTCTTCCGGCATCTCATTCTGAGTGAGCACATTGGTAAGCTCCCGGGCACGGTCGTTGCGGAAGTTGTAGAAAATCACCGCATCACCTTCCTCCACCTTTGCAAGCGGCTTGCCGTCCCTGGTTATCACGATAGGCTTGATGAACTCATCCGTGACTTCTGCATCATATGAGGCCTGGATGCCTTCGAGGGCACTGCCGAATTCAGCTCCTTTGCCTTCCACCAGCATGTCGTAAGCCTCCTTGATGCGTCCCCAGCGCTTGTCGCGGTCCATCGCATAGAAGCGGCCGCAGACAGTGGCAATCTTACCGGTGGTCGCAGCCATCTTTTCTTCCAGTTCCTTTACGAATCCGTAGCCGCTGCGCGGATCGGTATCGCGGCCGTCCATGAAGCAATGCACGTAAACCTCGGGAAGTCCGGCTTTCTTGGCTTCGGCAAGGAATTCGTACAAATGCTCAAGGGAAGAGTGGACTCCGCCGTGGGAACAAAGACCGAAGAAATGGAGCTTCTTGCCTGAGCTCTTCACGTAATCGTAAGCGGCCTTAATCTCCTTGTTTTCCATCAGTCCGTGCTTGCGGCAGGCCATATTAACTTTCACAAGATCCTGATACACAATGCGTCCGGCACCGAGGTTCATATGTCCCACCTCGGAATTGCCCATCTGGCCGTCGGGCAGGCCGACATATTCTCCGCATGCATGGAGACGTGCCATCGGATATTTTGCGCGCAGACTGTCGATAAAGGGAGCACCCTGAGTATAAATTGCATTGCTATGGTCGTGGCGGCCTTCGCCCCAGCCATCAAGAATCATCAAAAGAACTTTCTTTTTCATATACAGCTAATAAAATCCTGCAAATTTACAAAAAACGCCGGAAAAGTTCCGGCGTTTGTTAAACTATTTCAGACCTCTGGCCCGGAGCAAGGCTCCAGGGTCGGGATCTGCCCCGCGGAACATGCGGTACAGAGTCATGGGCTCTTCGCTTCCGCCCTTCTCCAACACATTATGGCGCAGGCTCATTGCAGTTTCATGATCGAAAATACCTTTCTGCTTGAACAGCTCGAAAGCATCTTTGTCCAGCACCTCTGCCCAGAGATAGCTGTAATAACCGGCGCTGTAGCCGCTGGAACCGAAAATATGGTTGAAATACGTACTGCGATAGCGCGGGATAATTTCTTTAATCAAACCCATATCTTCGCAGACCTTGGCCTCAAAGCTCTCTACGTCAATGCCTTCTATGGAACTCAGTTCGTGCCACTTCATATCCAGGATGCTGGCGGCGCAAAGCTCACCCGTCGTGAAGCCCTGGTTGAAATTGGCGGCTGCCTGCACCTTTGCCACCAGCTCGTCAGGAATCACTTCTCCGGTCTGATAGTGGAAAGCGTAAGTGGCCAGCACCTCGGGTTCGAAAGCCCAGTTCTCATTGACCTGGGAGGGGAATTCCACGAAGTCGCGTTTCACGGCAGTACCGCTGACGCCCTTGTAGCGGCACTGGCTCAACAGGCCGTGAAGGGCATGCCCGAACTCATGGAACATGGTCTCCACCTGGTCTATGGTAAGCAGGGCAGGCTTGTCCTCAGAAGGCTTGTTGAAGTTACCTACGTTCACTATTACGGGACGGACGCCCTCGCTCTGCTCTATGAAATTTGTCATCCACGCCCCTCCCCTCTTGGTGTCGCGGGGATAGTAGTCGGTAATGATCACACCTATCAGGGAGCCATCGGAATCAATCACTTCAAACGCCTCGCACTCAGGATTATAGAGTGCTATGTCCCCTACTGGCTCGAAGAATATACCATAGAGACGGGAAGCAGTGCCGAACACTCCGGCACGTACGTTTTCCATCTTGAAATACTGTGAGACCTCCGCCTCATCCAGATCAAAGCGGGCCTTACGCACGCGCTCTGCGTAGTACATATAGTCCCAAGGCTCGATACGTGAGCCGGCGGGCAGCAGGCCTGCAGCCACATCTTCATCCATAAGCTTCTGCATATCGGCCACTTCTTCCTTGGCTCGGCTCATGGCAGCGGCCATGATATCCCCCAGGAACGCATCCACCGTAGCGGGATCGTGGGCCATTTTGTCTTCCAATATGAAGGCGGCAGGGCTCTCATAGCCCATCAGTTTCGCTTTCTCTATGCGGAGCTCCATGATGCGCAGCACCGTGGCTTTGTTGTCGAACTCATCGCCGTTGTTGCCGCGGTTGGAATAGAGGCGGAATATCTTTTCACGCTGCGCCCTGTCGGGTTCGGAGGCCATCTTGTCATAATAAGAAGCCACTGAGAAGCCCAACTCATCCTTGAAGGCGTTGGACTGGGCAAGCAGATTGTTGGCAAATTTGAGGGAAAGGGTGGACAGCTCGCTGTTGATTTCCTTCATCCTGGCCTGTCCGGCTTCATCCAGGCCGACGCCGTTGCGGATAAAGGCGTCGTACAGTCCCTTCAGAAGCATCTGCTGTTCCCGGCTCAAACCGCTCTGGTCGGCCTCGTAAACTGTCTTTACGCGGGCGAAGAGAGCCGGATTCATCATAATGTTGTCGCTGTGGGCCGAAATCATGGGAGTCGCCTCTTCCACTATGGCGTTAAGCTCATCGCTGTAATCGGACTCTATCAAGTTGAACAGCACGGCGCTGACCTTGCTCAGCAGCTCGCCGCTACGGTCGTAGGCTTCTATGGTATTTTCGAACGAAGGGGCATCAGGACAATCTATAATTGCCTGGATTTCAGCGTTCTGCGCTTCAAGACCAGCCTTCACGGCCGGTATATAGTGGGAAATCTTTATCTTATCGAAAGGAGGAATGCCGTAAGGGGTATCCCACTCTTCCATAAAGGGATTGGCTGTATTGCACGACGCCATCAGCATGACTGAGGATAATATTATTGCAACTTTTCTCATAAACATTAGTTAACCTTTACTGAAATCGAGGGGTCGTCTACCAGGGTGAACTGGGCGGCGCCATTGTATATTGACAGGATACCGGTGATGTCGCAGGTGCTCAAGCCGGAGACTATACGGCTGTCGAGCTCGGTATCGGCGAACTTGGAATAGCCGCTGGTACGGACCTGCACGTCAGTGCCGCCGATACGGAAATAATGGGATACGTAGTTCGCGGTTGCGTACTTTATCATTATTTCCTTATAGCTCAGCATAGCGTCGTTGCCGAAGCTGTTGAGCACTTTCCCGTCTTTCAGGAAATCTATGGGACGGCCGGTGATCTTGCCGTAGCGGGTATTGCCGCTGCCTACTTCGGCATCATCAAAAAGGCCTTCCTGGATGCAGGCAATGTAGCGGTTCTTGGTAAGGCCCCAGGTCTTGATGCCCCAGGTACCGGCATCGGAGAGGAATACGCGGTTCTCAGGATTGCCGCTCTTATGGGCCATATTCGGATTGGGGTACAACAGGGCGAAAATCTGGTTGCTGTACTTCATGGCTGGAACCGTGACAAGTTTGCCCCAAAGGGCTCCTGTATAGCCTGCTGCTAAAGCCTGGACCAAATCGGCCTCGCTGACTACCAGAGGCTTGACTTCATCGGCATAAGCCCCCTTGAACACATGCTGGTCAATTATCGCCTGCAAATCGATATAGGACGTTTCATACTCGTTGGTGGAGGTGCTGTCGGCTTCCAGGCCAAGCTGGGGCATACCGTTGTAGGCTCCGAGAGTAAGGCCGAGGCAGTTCACATACAGCCACTGGCCGAGCCTGTACTCGCTGTAAAGTGAAGACTTGCCAAGCTTCAGGTCGATTCCGCCGGTTTCATCCTGGATGTAAATTTCCCGGTACACATTGCCGGAGACATCGCTGGAAATGACCTGGCCCTTTATCCAGATGTTGGAGTTGATTTCCAAGCCGCCGCCTTTATACATTGCCTTGAGCTCACTGATACTGCTCCATGTACCGCCGAAGCCGAAATCCTTCAGCTCGGATTCATTGTAGAGCTTTTCCGGGGCGGGCTGGTTCTTCCCGAAGGTGAATACCGGATCCCATTCCTCTTTCACGGTCTTGCAGGAGGAAAGCGCCACGAAAGCGACGGAAAGCAGGATAACTATCTTTTTCATACTCTAGAACCTGAAATAAACGTTCAACATGTAATTGAATCCCGCATTGTAGAAATACTTGGGATCGAAGCGGTAGTAACGCTCCTTGGACACTGTATTGTCAACCATACGGGTCTGTTCGTAGCCGCCGGTCTTGACGTTGGTGTTGTTCAGGACGTTTTTCGCATTGAGAGAGAATCCGAGCTGGTACTTACGCTTTATGAACCAGGACTTGCCCACGGAGAAATTCACGAGCCATGCGGGATCGAACTTCTCCTGCATTGTCATATAGCGGAGTTCTTCATTGGTAACCACATTGTCCGGACCCGCAGTTGCGTAATCGGTACGATAGAGCGGATTCATGTCCAGCCACGCATTGTCAAAGTACTCCACGTCGGCGTCTATGAACCAGTAATTCCAGCTGTAGGAGAGGCCGAGGCTTACCGCCAGTTCAGGTGTAGAAGGAATATGGTGCTTCTGGACCAGCTGGGGGTTGCCGTTTTCGTCTTCAATGTAGGTGGCTTTCCAGTAAGGGACAAGCACATCTTTCATGATGACTTCGGCGCTGTTGTCCACAGTCTGAGTCATCCTGGGGGTAGAAGTGTAGATATTGCTGCCCCATGCCACTACGCCCTGGACGTTCAGTCCGTCCACGAAATAAGTGGGGAACTTGTAACCGAGCTCGATACCCATGTTCCGCTGGTCTATTCCGCTGATAGCGAAGTTGGAGAAAGCGTTCTGCAGGTCATCGTAGGCACTCATCACCTTGCTCTGGTCCTTGATGGTGGTATAATAGGCGGTGGCCCGCACGTTGATACCGTTGCCAGAATACTGCCAGTTGATGTCGCTGGCGAAAGTCTTCACGGTAGTCATGTCATCCACCATGGTATTGCGGGTCCTGGGCGACAGGAATACCTGGTTGAATTTGGGAGCGTCGTTGAAATAGCCCACGTTGGCATAGACACGCTGGTTGCCTCCGATAACGTAGTTCAGGCCGAGCTTGGCGGCATAAGTGAAGAATTTGGCCACCTTTGAATGCCAGGAAGACATTTCGTAAGGAGTGGGGGTGATTCCCAGCTGCTCCCATTTGGCCGCCATCTCTTCGTTGCGGGGATTGCCGGGGAAGAGGCCGTTCTTCACGAGGCCGTGGCGCCAGAAGCTTTCGTATCCCAAGCGGCCGCCGACGTTGGCGCTGAAGTTGCCTACGACGAAACGTCCGTTGACCCAGCCGCCGATGTTGCGCACCTGGGCAAGATAGTCGTAACCGTATTTGTCGCCCACCTTAAGTTTGCGGGGCGCTCCGTTGCTCACGAAATAATCCAGGTCGTTCTGGGTCTTCCAGGGCTGGGAGGCGAATTCCCGCTCGGCGAAGTTATTGACATCCAGGAAGTACTCTCCGCCCAAAAGGTCTGCTATGGTCTTGTAGTACTCCGTCAGGTTGATGCGGCCGTCAATTCCTCCGGTGACGGTAAGCCAGTCCTTTGCCCTCCACTTGAAAGAGCTTGCGATATTGAAATCGTTCTGGTCTACATGGCGCTCTTCCTGTACATACTTGGAGCGGCCGTCAGCCTGCAGGCGGTTCACGTTGTAGAGACGGTCCCAATTGATATGGGTAAGCTCAGGATAAAGGGAGGAGTGCTTCCAGACCTCGTTGGCCCAACCCCACTTCATATAGTTAGCCCTGTTCATATCGCTGTTCTCATCATAGAAGTAGCTCGGGAGGTTGCGGTAGTAATCGGGCCTGGGATCCTGGGCGTCGTACCAGTCAAGAGCAGTGTAGCCGTTGGTGCCGAAACGGAACAGCATTGTGGCGCTTGCCTCGAAATTGTCCGTAGGGGTGTAATCGTACTTCACGAAAGACACGGGCTCGTGAGTCTTGCGCACCCTGGAGTTGCGGACACGTCCGTTCTGGTAGCCCCAGTTGGAGTTGTACATGTTGTCGTGCATGAGGTCGTACACTTCCTGGGTGGAAGCGTTCTGGGCACCTCTTTCGCCCGGAGCTGCAAAGAAGGCGAAGCTGAGCTTGTGGTTGCGGTTGAATACTTTGTCCGCCGCCAGATAATAGGAGAAGGAACGGTAATAGACACCGTCGATCCAGTCATTGCCGCCCAAACGGGCAGAAACGTTGGCCGCGAATGCCCAACCATTGTCCATCATGCCGGTAGCGTAGGACGCCATCACCCGGAAACGATATAAGGTACTGTTGGTGAGCACGCTTCCGCGAAGTCCCTTGCGCACGTTGGAGGCGTTGCCGAAGATATTGGTAAGGCCGTTGTAGCCGCCGAATCCGAAATCCGAAACTTCAGATCCGCTCACCGTCTCCTTGGTACGCATGGCCTCGTTGAGACCGCTCCAGAGGGAATACGGGCTGTAACCGGTAATGGCATCGTTCAGCTTCACTCCAGCAAGATACACATCCTGGGATTCGGAGGAATAACCGCGTGCCCGGAAACGTATGGACGAAAAATTGTAGCCTGCGATGTTGTTGAATACATCATTGGAGCCGAACAGGATGGTGGGATTGTCGTTGTAGCCCGAATCATCCAGGTCGAAAGCTGCGAACGAATCATCGTCCAGCTCGGTCACCTGCTGTACAGCGATGAGGGAGATGTTGAACAGATTCTTCACATAGCCGTCGTTTACGGTCACCTCTACCTGATTGTCCAGAAAATCGGGGGCCACGATTAACAGCGTGTACCTTCCGTCTTCCAGATTGAGGAACTGGAATGTACCGTCCTCCGCTGTCTGCGCAGTGGCCAGCTCTGCGGCGCCCTGGCGCAAGGACAGCCTTGCGTTTTCTATAGGCTGGCGGCCGTTGCGGTTCACCACCGTACCCTTCATGCCGCCGGTGAAATCCTGGGCGCTGAGGCTTAGACTCGCAGCAAGGGCGACAAGTGCGAATAGTATCTTTTTCATATTACTTCGAAATTACGATGTAAGTGGGATAGTGATCGGAATAGCCGCCGACAAAAGCACCGCCGGAAAAAGTACGGAACGGAGTCCCCTTGTACTGGCCGCGCTGGTTTGTCATAAAAGGCTTCACGAAGATGCGGCCGTAGTACTTTTGCTTCACTATGGGCTGTATACGGAAGGTGCCTTCGGGGGCATTGGCAAGACGGTTGTTGACCATGATGATGTCGAAAATGTTGTTGCCTCCCTGGTAGTAGAGCGAAGCGTAGCCTGCCTTTATCATGCTCAGGAAGGGGTCGAAGAATACTTCGTCGTCCATTTCCTCAAGCGTCTCCTTCCCTTTCAGGAATTCGGTCATGCTCGCGTCGGTGGGATTGTCGTTCATATCGCCCATAACCACTATCTTGATGCCCGGGAACTCTTTCTGGAGCTCCATGGCACGCTGGTAGATGATTTCGGCCCCACGGGGGCGAAGGTCTGCACCTTTGCCGCCGAGACGTGAGGGCAGGTGGGTTACGAAGATTCCGAACATCTCACCGTCTATGGTGCCCCGCACCAGCAGTACGTCACGGGTCTTGAAAGCGTCCATCTCCTGCTGTGTCCATTGGCTCCAGTCGATACGGGATGGGGTAAACGTGAAGGGAATGCTCTCCGAAGCTATCACCTTGAAGATTTCCGGACGATAAAGCAGCGCTACATCCACGCCGCGGCGGTCAGGACCGTCATAATGGATTATCTGGTAGTTAGCCGCGGCAATCTCAGGTTCCACTACAAGGTCTTCGAGAACGTGCCTGTTTTCTATTTCGGACACTCCCAGCACTGCATGCCAGACACCGTTGTCGGCCTTCATGGAGGCTATTACATGGGCCATGTTGTAGAGCTTCTTGGCATACTTCTCCGGAGTCCAGTTGTTGCCGCCCTCCGGGGTGTACTCCCAGTCGTTCTTACCATCGTCGTGGACAGTATCGAAGAGGTTCTCCAGATTGTAGAAGCCTATGACGTAGGAAGTCCGGGCATTCGCCGCTCCGGGAGAAGCTGTTCTGCCGGCAGTGCCGCAGGCGCTTGCCAGTACGACGCAGGACAAAAGCAGGCTAATAAGTCTTTTCATGATCTATTGAATTATCAGTTGGTATCATTTCCACCAGAATGAAGGTTCCTCCGCTTCTATGGCATCGGCCTTGGCTTTGTCCAGCACAGAAGCAAGATTGGGGAAGAAATCTATTCCGGTTTCACTTTCGAGTTTATCTATGGACATTATGTAGTTCAGGCAGTTGCCCTTGGCGATACCGGAATCGTGAGGCAGCAGGAAGCCCGCAGCCATGAATCCGCTCGCGGCATAAGTGGAAGGTCCTCGGTAAAGCAGGGCCTTGAAATAGTGGGTTGGGATTTTCACCGCAAAGCCTGAACTCGTGCCGGAAAGCGCCGTGGAGCCTTTATACAGGCATCCGGTAACCACATAGAGAGTATCCGAAGAGGCGGCATAGGAGCGCACTTTATTCTCCAGATTCGCCCAGATGCCGGCATTGAACTGGTTGTTCTGCGGGGTCATGTTGGTGCCGTAGAAGGTAGATATGTTGGCGTTGCGGTTCAGCCTGTCGGCCGAAGGGAGCTGATGTCCCCTGGACCATCCTCCCCCGTAGGAGCCTCCGATGAGGTTAGGCTGGGCATTCTGAGGGATGAGGGGATCGAGGCCCCAGGCATCAGTACGGTTGCCGGATCCCCTGAGGTTGTTGTTCAGGGGATAAGCAACCCACTGCGAAAGATGCTCCTTACCGTCCCAATAGAAAGACCAGTTACGCACCCCGTTTACCTTGCTGTTGAGGTACTCTCCGCCGTCCATGTCATGGACATAGAACGTAAGTCCGTCACCCGCCTGGGTCGCAGGCAATTCCAGCCATCTGGCCGCTGTCACATCGGCGCCTCCCGGGCCCCTTCCGCTGGTGCCGCCCCCTTCAAGACCGGATTGGTACACCGTGGCTTTCGCTGCCGGGCCCTTTGCAGGCTTGAGGACAAGCACCACGCTGCGCCCGCCCGTGCTTGTATTGGCATCGTAGCGGAGGCGGACGTCGGAGCGGGAACCGGTTCCGGAGGCAGGGTCCATCGTGGCCCATTCTCCGGAATCCGGAAACTCCAGGGTAACAGTCCAGTCTGCAAGGGCCGTAACGGACACGAAGATGCTTCCTCCGTCAGGGCCGAGGCTGGTGGTCCTGGGGGTGATGGCGGCAGTATTGTCCTCCTGCATCTCCTTAGTACAGGACAGCGGAAGCAGTAACGACAGAACGGCCAGCGACGATATGAGACTGCGGATCTTCATTTATTTTGCCTGAACTCCGAAGATGAATGCTCGGAAGCCCTTCTTGTTGCCCTCGTACGTCTCCACCTTCACCTCGGTCTCCGCCGCCAAAGGACTGTCGAACTTTACGGAATACTTGTCGGAGTCGGTAACTGTCACATTGTAGGGGGCATTGCCTGAAGCGCCATCGTTGGCCTTGACGTCGAAGGACATAGTAGAACTGCCCATGGTCATCTTGAGGGACGCATCCGCACCCTTCCAGGCAATGGCATAGAAAGTTACCTCCTTCGTGCCGGCCGGCAGAACCACAGTTCCGTTTCCGTACACCTTGCTCGTACCGAACTTGAGATTCGCCACGCCGGATACACCGTTGACATTGAGTTTATTGTCGTCATAGCAGCTGGTGCCCTTTTTCATGGTGACGTTGGAAGAAAAGTCTCCGGATTCGCCGCCGGGCGTGTCGCCGGGCGTGTCGCCGCCGTTGCCTCCTGACACGACTTCGACCAGATAAGCATACATGACCTCAGGCTTCTCGTTAAACGAGCCGCGGAATCCGATCAGGGTGATGACGGCGCCCTCGGAAAGCCCAAGGCTTGAGTAGGACTGGTCGTTTCTTGCCCCATATCCGAGATTCGTGGCAGTAAGACCGTAAACATATACGGAGCCGGTGCTGTCGGTAAGGTCAAAGTTGCCGTAAGTGGTATTGGCGACATTGCCGATAGTTCCGGTAAGCTTGTAAGGCTGGTCGTTAGACTCGGGAGCTGCAAGGAATTCAGCCACAGTTACAACATTGGGATTCTTGACATCACCGCCGGGAGTATCGCCCGGGGTATCGCCGCCGCCTTCAGTCTTGCCGTTGAGAGAATAGAGGTACGCGCTGCCGGACACGGTCTCGGGAGTGTTGCCCCTGTAATTCATCAGCTCGCCGCAGATGATTACTTCGTCGCCCACCTTGACGTCGTCGCCGGAAGTGTATTTCACGTTGCCCAGATACAGGATGCGGTAGCAATAGAACTGGTCTCCGGTATCCTTGCCGTCGTCGGAAATCTTGAAAGTAGCGTTTCCGTAAGTACCGCTTCCGGTGAAGGTGTCAGCATCCTTCGCGATATTGGAGATGATGCCTTTCACATAGTACGGACCGACTTTTTCATAATTGTCGTTGCTGGTCCAGCTGAGGTTGCTCACGGCCTTGATGGCTCCGGACACATTGAAAGGATCATCCTTTGCTCCAGTGCCCTTGGGATCGCCGGTTCCCGAAGGAGTGTCGCCGCCGCCGGCGGTCTTGCCGTTGAGGGAGTAGAGGTAAGCGCTGCTGGCCACTGTCTCAGGGGTGTTGCCCCTGTAATTCATCAGTTCACCGCAGATAATTACTTCGTCGCCCACCTTGACGTCGTCGCCGGAAGTGTATTTCACGTTGCCCAGATATAGGACACGGTAGCAGTAGAACTCATTGCCCACGCCGTCGTCGGTAATGTAGAAGGATGCGTTGCCGTATGTGCCGGAGTTGGAGAAGGTCTGCTCTCCGAGCTTGGACACCTTGCCCTTTACATAGTACGGACCGACCTTTTGATAGTTATCGTTGCTGGTCCAGCTGAGGTTGCTCACGGCCTTGATGGCGCCAGCCACGTTGAACGGATCATCCTTGCTGCCGCTTCCCTTAGGGTCGCCGGTCGTTGCGGGAGCACCGCCCTCGGACTTGCCGTTGAGGGAATACAGGAAGCTGGAGCCCTGGTTGGTCTCGGGAGTATTGCCCTTGTAGTTCACTACTTTACCGCATATGATCACTTCGTCACCCACCTTCACGTCGGTATCGCCGCTCTTGAACTTGCGGTTGCCAAGATAGAGGATACGGTAGCAATAGAACTGGTCTCCGGTATCCTTGCCGTCGTCGGAAATCTTGAAAGTAGCGTTTCCGTATGTACCGCTTCCGGTAAAGGTGTCGGAATCCTGCGCGATGCTTGAAACTATGCCCTTGACGTACACAGCATCGGGGCTGACCACATCGGCTCCCAGATCCTTGACATACTTGAAAACTCCGCCTACCGTGAACGGGTCTTCAAGAGTGCCTGAGCCCAGTCTGAGCTCGCCCTTTTCCCCGTCCTGCCTGATGGTGAGAGCGCATTTTTTCACACCGATTGTAAAAACTACATCTTCAGTGCGGGTGAAACTGGGATTGGCATTCACGGAAATGGTAACTTTCTGTTTCTGGGAAGAAGCCGGACCGCCTTTCACGCTCACTGCCACCCACTCCGGACAAGTCTGTACCAGCCAGTCGCGGGTAGAAAGAATCTCCACTTCCTGAGACCCCTCGCCAACGTTGAAAGACAACTCTGCAGGGTTTACCTCAATCTTCGGAAGACCGAAATCCTCTTCCTGCGTACAGGCGACTAAAGCCGCTGCAGCAGCGATAAAGGAGACAAATAGTTTTTTAAAATTCATAATAAAGCGTTATTTGATTTAGTTTCTTGTATATGCGATTTTCAAATATAACTATTTTTTCGGTCAAACGATAACAATAAATAAAAAAAGGCGGTGACTAAAAAGCACTGCTGCTGGTTCGAAGAGAAGTAAAAAGTCGCTGAAAGCGACCGGCCGGAGGCCGAAATACCCCTGACAGGGGTCGACAGCGGCAGCTGGCGGGGGTTCAGAAGGTAAGTAACGGGCTGACTAAAAAGTCGCTATCGACTTTTTAGTCAGCCCGTTTGAAGCTATTTCAGGAAGCTTACTCGGTAGCGCCGTTCAGTGAATACAACCAGGCTTCTTTGCTGGAAGTTTCGTAAGTGGACTTGAAGAGAGTAAGTTGACCCTTTACAACCACCTCGTCACCAACCGCAACCTGCTTGTTACCTTCGGCCCAAGGCTGATTGTTGAAATAATAGACGCTGTAAGCCTCGAAATCATTGGCGCTGCCGTCGTCGGACATCCAGAAAGTGGCGGTGCCATAAGAAGCGCTGAATGTGTAAACCACATTGGATATCTTGCCTTTTACGCACACATCGGGGAATACGGGCTCGGATGCACCGGCTTCCTTAGCGGCTGCCTCTGCAGCGACCTTGGCATCGATGAATGCTTTCGCACCAGCGATATTGAAAGGTGCTCCTGCGTTTCCAAGGCCGTTTGCGTCGGTGGTGGCACCGTTCACGCTGTATACCCAGGCCTTCTTGTTGGAAGTTTCGGCGACACCGTTGTAAAGAGTGGTTTTACCGCAAACGACGACCTCATCACCGACCTCGACCTGTGCGTTTCCGTCAGCCCAAGGGGTATTGTTGAACCACACCACACTGTAGCACTCGAAGTCCTTGGTGGGAGCGTCAGTCTTCTTCTTGTCTGCGCTCACGCCATAAGCGGTGCCGTCGTCGGAGATCCAGAAAGTGCCGGTACCGTACGAAGCGCTAAAGGTGTAGAGAATTGCTGAAACCTTACCTTTGATGTACACGTCCTCACTGAAGGTGGTGCCGGACGTAATCAATTGGGCTATCTCGGAAGCGCTGTAGGGGTTGGTGACGGTACCTTTAGGATTGTCCACGAACTCCACTATCTTGGTGGCGATGATGTTGATGTACTTGTCCTTGCTGGACAGGCCATTGAAGTAACCGGTAACGGTAATCTTCTTGCCATTGAAACCTTTGGCGTTGAGCTCGTCCACAGGGTACACGATGGAACCCTGCTTGGAGCCGTCCTGGAAGGCGTCGAGATTGATGTTGTAGTAATTGCCGGAAACGTTCAGGGTACCGGAAAGCTTGACGAACTCGGCCTTTGCAGCCTTGTAGGTGCCAGCCTCATCGGTAATATCCTTTGCCTGGGGATACTCGACCGCATTGCCCTTGCTGTCGACGAACACGTCGGTCAGATTGGTGAGCTCAGGAACTCCGTTGTAGGTGGTCTTCGTGCCGCTGATGCGGACGTTGTCACCAACGACCACGTCGGCAACCTTGTCACTATAAACATAGATAGCGTTGGTGCCGTCGGACACTACGATACCCTTAGTGGTCTTGGCTACGGTGGTAGTCTTGTCGGCGAGGGTCTGGACCTGATCGTTATCGGCAGCCGCTATGATTTCAGTGACGGTAGAGCCGGTGGCCTCGACACCCTTCTGGGTTATGGAAACGCTCTTGCGGGCGGTGGGACCGGAGATGGAGATGTTGGCAGTGCGCTCTGCGGTGCGGAGGTTTTCGTCGGCGTGGAGCTTGTAGCTGCCGTTTGCATTCACGTCAACAATCTGGAGCCAATCGGAGTCGCTGGAAATGAGCAGCGGGCTCTCCTTGGCGGTAACGACCAGATTGAAAGTGGTGTCTATAGCGGGAAGCTTATCGAAACCGAGCTCGTCCACGGAGATGAGGGACTTCTTGACGGAGATAACACGGGCTGTATTCTGTACTGTCTCGGGGGTGCCCTTGTAGCTCATCAACTGGCCGGCTATAGTAAGTTCGTCACCGACTGCGAACTCGTCGCCACTGGTGAACTTGGCCTCGTTGAGCCAGTAACCACGGTAAACCTCAAGCCACTTGCCGTCCTCGAACTTGCCGTCTTCGGACAAATAGTAGGTGGCATTGCCGTAGGAAACGCTGATTTCGTCTATCTTGCAGACAATACCCTTCACGTAGTATTCGCCGTCCACATTGTAAGACTGTCCGTCACCCTTGTCAACGGTCTTGATGAGCGCAATCGCCTCAGGCACTGACATGATAACGGGATCGGCCTTCTGGGCGTACTGGATAACGTTTACGTACTGGGTCCTGCCTCCGCAGTTGATTTTGAGTTCGGCAGACCTGGTGGCCTTGGTGGCCTCGGCGCTCAACTGGACGTTGGCGGCTCCGGCCGCACCCGACATGGGAGAGGCGGTAATCCATCCGCCGAGAGAAGTTTCATCAATGCTCCAGGAGTCGGTCGCAGTGAACTGCAGCTGGGCGGAACCTCCGTTAACATCGATGGACACATAAGACTCCTGAACCTGAATCTCGGAAAGGGTCTCGGTCTCGGGCTTCTCAACCTCGCAAGCAACGAGACCGAGCAAGAGTATTCCAAATAAATATCTGAGTTTCATAATGCTATGATTTCGGATTAGTTGAACATATACTTAATGCCGATGGAAGCGTACCAGCACTGGCCAACAGCAGAATTTTTGGCCCAGGTAACAGTACTGCCGCTTACAGCCGCAGGAGTGGAGAAGGTGGGATAACCCTGTCCGTCAACTCCCTCATACTGGAGGATACGGCCTGAATTGAGATCGGGATTCATGTACTTGCTCACGCCCCAATTGTTGTTGAAGAGGTTGAGCAGGTTCCTGATATCCATGCTGAGCTGAAGGGTGTTGATGCTCTTGCCAATCCTAACCTGGAAATCATGCTTGTAGCTGAAGTCAAGCCTGTTGACCCATGGAGAATACACTGCATAACCCTCGGCGTACTTGCCCTGGTTCTTGCTCAGGTATGCATCACCGTGGACGAAATCCATGAAACGGTCGCGGTCGTCGTCGGAAACGAAGCGGAATTCCTTGTTCGACACCTCGTCATCGGTAGGTATGTAGAGGGAGTCGTACTTGTAGTTGTCGCCGTTCATATCGTTGGTGAGCATGTACGAATAATTGTAACCGCCTCTCCATGCCTCATAGATGAAGCTGAAATGGTTGCCGCTCTTGTCGTCGTGAGAAAGGGCTGCGACAACGCGGTCAGGAGTATTGTTCTGTGCAAGGTGAACGGTGGTGTAATTGGGACCGCAGACCGTAGGAACATAGTTGAAAATGGATGCAGGATCGGAACCTGGCAGGGAGGTGAGCTCCTTGGCAACCACGTGGGTATATGCGGCCATGAGGTTGAGGCCCTCGACCGGGGACATGTTCAGGGTGATATTGCCGGACCAGGTATAACCCTTGTTGGTGTTGGTCAGCACATATGCCGGAGAACCGGTGTACTTGTAGTTGGTAGGATATACCGGACGGCTGTCGGCACCGTTGAAGCGGGCGAAACCGTTGACGGGAATCATGTTCCAGTCTTCCATCGTAGAAGCGTTGATGTTCTTGTTGAACATACCCTCGAGCGTGACGGTGAAGGGGAAGGAAGTCGGGAACGCATAATCTATTGCCAGTGAGGACTTCCACACCTGAGGCATCTTGAAGTTGGGATCTACTGCGGCAAGCTTGGAAGGAATCTTTCCGTCCTTGGAGGAAATCTCCTTGGGGTATCCGAGTCCGTACCACTTCTCGCGCATAGCCTCGCGGTCGGTGATGAGATCACCCTTGAACTCCTCGAGCAGAGGGTTGGGGGTGCCAACTCCGTCCTTATAGGTGGTGGTGATGATGCCGTTATACTGGTTCATCGAAGAGTTGGAAGGCATGTTGGTGAGGAACACCAGAGGCACGTGGCCGGTGAAGATACCGGTACCGCCGCGTAACTTGAGGGTCTTGTTGCCGAGGGCGTCCCATGTAAAGCCTATGCGGGGAGAGACCAGAGGGATGGCGTTGGGCCACTTGCCGGTATCGATGTGGCGGATGTTGCCTTGGGCATCAGGATACTCGAGGTCGTAAACGGCCTGGTTTCTGATGATGTTGCTGTTGTCGAATATGAAGTCGTCGATACGCACGCCTGCGGTAAGTTTCAGGCGCTCGCTCACATCCCAGTCGTCCTGGGCATATATGCTGGCCTTGTGGTACATGACTCGGCTTGCAGGGTTGTCACGCATGAGGTTTTCATAACCGTAGGTGAAATTCACGGTTTCGGGAGTAGCTCCGCTCATGAAATCGTCAATGGAGTTGTAACGATAGTAACCGGTACCATTGCGCAGGTAAGCGTTGTCTGCCATCTGGTACTCGTAAGCGGCACCGAAGGTCAGCTTGTGATCGCCCATGTACATGGTGAAGTCATCCTTCACGTTGAACACGTTGTTGTGGTAGCCGTTCTGCCAGGTGAAGAGCTCATATCCCAGGGATATGTACGGGGTGATGGTTCCGGATCCGTCGAGGATATCGATGAAGGGGAAATAGGCCGAAGGGGTGTCGCGGGTTGTGTCGAGCTTGGAGAATGTGGCCAGGAACTGGTTGGCCATAGTGTCGGACAACCTGCTGTTCAAGTCGATGGAGAACGAGTGAACGAGGTTGTTCATATTGTAGAACGCATTGGCGAAGGACATGGAGTACTGGGAAAGACGGGCCTCTGTGGTACGTTGTCCGCAGTCTGAAGAAGTTGCGTTGGTGTAATTGCACTCACGGGAAAGGGTGTAGTTGTAACGGAGAGCAAGCTTGTGCTTGTCGTTGATGTTCCAGTCAATGCGGGCGAGGGCCTTGATGTTGCTCTCGTCGCCGTTGAAGTTCTGGTAGTCGCCGGTATCGTATCCGTACTTTTCCTTGACGAACTTCTGCACCTTCTCCATATCTGCTACGGTAACGCGGGATATGTTGAGAGCAGGATTTGCCTTGCCGTCGGCGGAAGGCTTCCAGTAAGATGTCACCTCGGGGTGCGGGATGTACTCGAAGTTGACAAAGAAGAACAATTTGTTCTTGATTATGGGGCCTCCAAGGGTCATACCATAAGTGGTGGTGCGGTCTTCAGCACGGTCGCCGAGCTCAAGGCCAGCCACAGTGTTGCCTCGCAGCATCTCATTGCGGTGATAGACATAGGCGCTTCCCTTGAAAGTATTGGTACCGGACTTGGTAATGGCGTTTACACCACCGCCGATAAAGTTGGTCTGGCGCACGTCGTAGGGGCTGATGACAACCTGCATTTCTTCGATGGCATCGAGAGAGACGGGGTTACCTCCGCCGGGGAGGTCGCCGGACAGACCGAAATTGTTGTTGAAGTTGGCACCGTCGATGGTGAAATTGGAAGTACGGTCATCGGCTCCCATGAAGGTCATGCCATTACCGCCGTAAGGAGAAAGCCTGGTCACGTCAGTGAGGTTACGGCTAACGGTAGGCAGACTGAGAATCTGCTTGTTGGAAATGTTGGTAGCCGCACCGGTCTTCTCGCTGGCGAACTTGGAGGACGCCGTGGAAATGACGACAGCCTCCTTCAAGATTTCGGAATCGTCGGGCAGGATGGCATTGAGCGCGTAGCCGTCACCGAGCTGGAGGGTAACGTCGGTATAATTAACCTTACGGTAGCCAAGGCAGGAGACTTCTACGATGTAGGGACCGCCGGAACGCATACCGTTGATGTTGTAACGGCCTTCTGTGTTCGTGAGACCGTAGTACTGCGACCCGGATGGAGTATGCACGGCCACGACGGTGGCTCCGGGGATGGCCTCCCCTTTGGCGTCGGTGACTTTGCCACCGAGAGAAGCTGTTGTGACCTGCGCGTAGGCAGACACTACAAACAACATTGCTGATATATTCAGCAACAGTGCTCTAAATGTTTTTTTCATAAATATAAAAATAACGTTACGTTGTTTTTTCGCGTTACAAAGGTACTTTAAGAATTTATTACGCACAAACAAGAAATCAACAATTTATTAACATTTTTTATGTACATTTGCAGCTAATAAACTGCGAGGAAAGATTTGTATGCTTGCAACCTCGCCTTAAAAAATGCTAAAATGAATTATCTCTTTACATCGGAGTCTGTTTCCGAAGGTCATCCCGACAAGGTCGCCGACCAGATTTCAGACGCAATTCTCGACGAATTCCTCTCCCAGGACCCTGATTCCAAGGTCGCCTGCGAGACATTTTGCACTTCAGGACTGGTGATCGTGGGCGGAGAAGTCCGCTCCGAGCACGCTTATGTAGATATCCAGGAGACCGTTCGCAAGGTCATTTCGCGCATAGGCTACACCAAGGCCGAATATGGCTTTGACGCCGCTTCATGCGGCATTATCAGCACTATACACGAACAGAGTTCGGACATCAACAGGGGCGTGGTACGCGAATCCGAGGACGCCCAGGGAGCCGGGGACCAGGGCATGATGTTCGGCTACGCCTGCCGCGACACCGACAACTACATGCCTCTGGCGCTTTCGCTTTCCCACGCGTGCCTGCGCATTCTCTCCGATATCCGGCACAACGAGCCCGCGCTCATGCCCTACCTGCGCCCGGACGCCAAAGCCCAGTTCACCGTGGAATTCTCGTCGCACCATCATCCGGTACGCGTACACACCATAGTCTTGAGCACCCAGCACGATGAATTCGACACCGACGAGGCAATGCAGGCCAGGATAGAAAAAGACGTACGTGAAGTAGTGATTCCCAGACTGATAGCCTCTCTCCCGGAACGCACCGCCTCCCTTTTTAAAGGAGACTGGATACTGCATGTAAATCCCACGGGCAAGTTCGTAATCGGCGGCCCCGCTGGCGACACCGGTCTCACCGGACGCAAGATAATAGTTGACACCTACGGAGGCCGCGGAGCCCATGGCGGCGGGGCTTTTTCCGGTAAAGACTCATCCAAGGTAGACCGCAGCGCCGCCTATGCCGCCCGCCATCTCGCAAAGAACCTGGTTGCAGCAGGAGTCTGCGACGAAGCTCTGGTGCAGCTTGCCTATGCCATTGGTGTAGCAGAGCCGGTCAGCGTTTTCGTAGAAACCTACGGCAGCGCCCACGTAGAAGGCGGCGACGCCTACATCGCTTCCTGCATCCGCAAGCTGTTCGACCTGCGTCCTGCAGCGATAGTGCGCCGCTTCGGACTCAAGAACCCTATTTTCTCCCCCACTGCCGCCTACGGCCACGTGGGCCGCGAGCCCTACAAGGCAAAGGTGAAGATATGTGGAGAAGAGCGCGAAGTGCAGTTTTTCGGATGGGAACTGCTGGACGAAGTGGACACCCTCAAACGAGCTTTCGGCCTATGAGCGCTGCAAAAAAAGGCAAATCGCCCCGTGTGCAGATAAGCAACAAGCGGGCTTCTTTCGACTACGAATTCCTGGAGCAGTACGACGCAGGCATAGTGCTGGTGGGCACTGAGATCAAGTCGCTTCGGGCAGGTAAAGCATCCCTGGCCGACGCGTGGTGCTATTTCTCCGGCGGTGAACTGTATGTGAAGGGGATGAACATCTCCACCTATTTCTGGGCATCCAAATGGGGCAGCCACGAACCGGCCCGGGACCGCAAGCTGCTGCTCACCCGCCGGGAACTCAGGCACCTGGAGCAAGCCACCAAGACAAAAGGCCTTACAATAGTGGCCGTGCGTGCTTATATCGCCGAAAATGGCTACGCCAAACTCCACATCGCCCTTGCAAGGGGCAAGAAAGAGTATGACAAGCGGGCTACCATACGCGAAAAGGACATACGCCGCGAAATGGAACGCGGATAATTGCATATAAAGGAACCCATAAATATGAAACGTATTGTTTTGTTTGTCGCTGCAGCATTACTGCTTGCGGCTTGTGACGGAAAAATGATTATGAAATCCATCAACATCAGCGCCCCCGAACCGAAAGAAGCCATCACAAAGGTATCCCTTTCAGATACCCAGAAGGACTATGTCAATTCCGGCAACGCATTCGCCTTCAAATGCTTGGATATCTTGTACCGGGAAAACAGGCAAAGCGTCATATTCTCGCCCCTCAGCCTTCAGCTCGCCCTGGCCATGACCGTGAACGGAGCATCCGGAAATACGGCTGAAGAAATCATCAATACCATAGGATACGGCTCCGACATAGACGACATGAACGAGTATTGCCACAAGCTGATCACCCAGCTGCCGGCCGTAGACAAAGCCGTAAACGTCAAGATTACCGACGCCATGCTCATACGCAATGAGTTCAAGGCGCAGGACAGTTTCAAAGACATCCTGAACAATTCTTTCTATGCCCCGCTGGAGTACTTCACCTTCAAGAACAAAAAAGATGTCGCCGAGCGCATCAACAAATGGGCATACAACAACACCAACGGGTTCATCCGCAATTTGCTCAGTCCGGATGATATCGATGACGAATTCGTAGCCGCTATCATGAACGCCTTGTACTTCAAGGCCAAATGGGCCGGTTCCGATTATGAGCCTATGTTTACCGAAGAAGGGACAATGAAGAAGCAGCCCTTCTATCTGGATGACGGAGGAAAAGTTACCGCAGACTTGATGCGCAGTACAGACCATTTCCCCTACGCCCGGCGTGACGGCTACCAGGTAGTGTCCATTCCCTATTCCAACGGCCACTATTCGATGTACGTGCTTCTGCCCGACGAGAAAGGGAGCAACGGGGTAGAGAAACTGGTTTCCAAGCTCGCCGACGAGAGTTGGTCGGATATATGTTCGTCGTTGAACACCGAAGCGAAGGTTTACCTGCGCCTCCCCAAGTTTGAGTCGGAGAACAAATTCTGCCTCAACCAGGCCCTGCAGCAACTCGGGATCAACCTTGCTTTCGGCAATCAAGCAGAATTCGACAGGATGTTCGATGCCAGGAACTGGAACTTCTGGATAGGCGCTATTTTCCAGAAAGCAAGGATTGCGGTGACCGAATGGGGCACAGAGGCAGCCGCCGTCACAGTGGTATTGATGGACGGCGCGACTGCTACCTTGCCGCGTCCTGTCCCGGAAGTTTACTTCTACGCCGACCATCCATTCGTATATGTAATTGCCGAGAAGACCTCCGGAACCATACTGTTCGAGGGCGTATTCAACGGGAAATAAGCTACTTACATTATGAAACGGCTATTTTTTGCCATCTCTCTGGCTTTCTGTTTCTGCTTTGCCGGAGCCCAGGAATTTGACGGACAAAGTTGTACCAGCATCATGGTTGGGCGCCAGGCATCCGCCGACGGCTCCGTTATCACTTCCCACACCTGCGACGGCCGTTATCGTACCTGGGTGCGGGTGGAGCCTGCCGCCAGGCACCCCAAGGGAAGAATGCACCCGATTCTTCGAGGAACGATGAAGACGGTTTCCCCGGAAGACACCACCGGAGTGCGCCTGATGGGCGAAATTCCGGAAGCCGGGCAGACTTATGCCTACCTGAACACCGCCTATCCCTGCTTGAACGAGAAGCAGTTAGCCATGGGTGAGACCACTTTCGGAGGCCCTGACACACTCATCAATCCGGCCGGCTGGTTCACTATAGAAGAGCTTGAGAGGGTTGCGTTGCAGCGCTGTTCCTCAGCCCGGGAAGCCATACTCCTGATGGGGTCGCTCGCCGAGAGATACGGCTACGGAGACGGCGGGGAATGTCTGAGCGTGGCCGACAAAAACGAGGTATGGCAATTCGAAATAGTGGGTGCCGGCAAGGATAAGATCGGCGCCGCATGGGCCGCACGTCGTATTCCCGACAACCATATAGCAGTCTCCGCCAACATCCCCCGCATCGGCCGTATCGACCGCAAGGACAAAGACTTGCTGGCTTCTTCGAACGTGGAGCAGGTGGCTCTGGACAACGGTCTCTGGGACGGCAAAGGAGAATTCATTTTCTGGAAGGCGTTCAATACCGATTATGCCAAGGGGAGGAACTTCCACGACCGCGAATTCTTCATACTCAATCACTTCGCACCTTCGCTGGGGCTCAGCTACGACATGGACGAGCTGCCATTCTCGGTGGAGCCTGAAAAACCGGTGGACATTGCCGAGGTGATGGCATTGTTCCGCGAAACATACGAAGGCAGCGACTTCGACATGACCCGCAACGTACGTATCGCACGTCCGGAAACCAAAGACCACCCGGCAGATACAGTGGTAAGCCCGCTGGCCAACCCCTGGCTTACCACCACTATGCGCAATACCCTCAACACGATCGCCCCGGGCACAGTAGAATTCCGCCGTACGGTAGCCGTGGCCTGGTGTGCGTATTCCCACGTAACCCAGCTGCGCAACTGGCTTCCCGATTCAGTGGGCGGCATTTGCTGGCTGTCGCTCGACAACCCCGGCCAAAGCCCCCGCATTCCGGTTTTCTGCGGCACTACCGCACTGCCCGAAGCCTACAACGTCTGCGGCCAGAAAGCATACGTGCCCGATTGCGCCCTCTGGCAGTTCCGCCGGGCTAACAAACTGGCTACTCTCGCCTGGCAGAGTACCAAAGCTGAGTTCAAAGCCGCCATTCTGGACTTCGAGCATTTCGCCGCCGGCAACCTTCCCGGCAGGGCGGCTCCTTCCGGAGTGCTTACAGCCTATACACGACTCATGTACGAAGAGGCCGTAAAACGCTGGCAGCAACTGGAATACGGCTACTGGCAACGTTTCGGCTCCGGATTCTGACAGGGCTAAGGCTCCTGGGCGAGGCTCAGGATTATATCTTCGATAATCTGCGCCACAATTTTGGAGGACGCAGTGACGTTGTTGGTGAGAATGGAAAAGGCCACGGTCCTGGAGCGGTCTCCGTCTTCCGGAAGTATATAGCCGCTGAAGCAAAGCACTCCGTTCATTGAGCCGCTCTTCATTTTTACACGGCTCCTGACCTGCTCCGGGACATTCCGCATCCGGTTTTCCAAGGTACTCTTGCTGCCGGGGGCGGGCAGGGATTCAAGATAGTAATCCCTCATGGGGCCGGCATACATCTTCTTGAGAAAACGTACGAAGAACTCCGGCGACACGTAATCCTTGCGGGACAAACCACTGCCGTCGATGATTCTGCAGGTATTCTCCGTCCGCAGATCCATGCGGGCGAACAGCTCTTGCACCGCAGCTTCCGAACGCTCACGGTCCGGCTCTCCGTACAAGCGCCATGAGAGCATATTGAACAAAGTCTCAGCGAAGAAATTGTTGCTTTGGTAGTTGGTATCTTTGACAATCTTCCATAGCTCGGGGGACAGGGCCTGTCCGAGTACCTTGAGTCCGGCACTTGCTGCAGCCGGAGTCCCTAAGTCGGAGAATAGAAGGTCCGAACGCAACAGGCCGGACGGGGATATGTCGGCAAAGCCTCCCTCTACCAGTATGTCATTACACAACAGATAGTTACGAAAGAAATACGCGCAGGTATAAGCTCCGAAAGGGTTGGAGCACTCGAGCTTGTATATTTTCCGGTCGGCAGGGAAACTGCCCTGGAATTCGCCGAATGGTCCGTACTCCGTATTCAGGTAATACAGGGTATTGGAACTCCTGGCCGGACCGGTGACGGATGAGTTTACATAGTGCATCCACGGTGCGTCCGGATACATGAGGCTTATCACCGGAGGCTTGCCGACAGCTGAAGGCTGCACGGAAAAAGCCTGGGAGTTTTCGAAGAAATTCAAACCGGTGGGGCCGGCCCCGTAGCTGAAGCCGAGGTCTTCCGCCTGCCAGGACATTCCATGCGCCGGGCGCGTAAAGAAACGGGCATCCCCCACCACCCTGCCTCTGACGGTCTTGATGCCATGTTCGTCCAGAATGGCTTTCCAAAGCGAGAATGTATGTGCGAGAGAGTCCGCACAAGCGGAACCGGACGCCAGGGTAGGGTCTCCTCCCCCCACTATATACAAATCACCGTCCAGCACCCCGTCTTGAATCTCACCGGTATATGCCAGACTCGTATTGAAACGCATTTCCGGCCCCAGGAAGTTGAGAGCCAGGCCGGTTGTAAGCAGCTTCACGTTGGAAGCGGGGACCATTTTCTGCGCCCGGTTATACTGGGCGAGGGTATCGGCCCCTCGCATCGCAAACACGCCCAAAATACCAGAACGCAGAGGCTCTTTCCGTGCATAAGCGGATACAAGCTTCTGCGTATCGGTATCACGCATTGCCGCACCATGGCTCACCGGAATGAGCAGGAGGGCAAGCGACAACAACTTGCTTAGCGTTCTCAAGCCTTTTTGACGGCGGCGGAAAGCTTCTCGTAAAGGGCGTCGGTCCTTTCAAGAACCTCCTTGCGGAGAGCATTGTAATACTGGCGTGGAGAGCCATCTACGGCACCCACCTTATCCCGAAGCTCGTTATACAGGGCAATAGCCTCCTCCATCAGCTCGGAAGCCTTCTCTTCGGAAACCTTTGCATTCACTGCGGCTACAAGGGAGCAATCTTCGATAAAAGCGCTCAGGACGTAGTCGATATCCTTTTTGATGTCTCTAAGATTCATATCTTTCTGAATTAATCCAATGCAAAGATAGCGATTTTTTTCATAATACGCTTACCTCCGGAGTACCTGACGCCAAGTCTTGTTCGTTATAACGGGAAGGACGTGTTCCCCGTGGCCGGCGTCGTCCATCTCCACGTAATTGGCCTTCGTCACTGGCGACGCCGAACTCTTTGTCGGATGAGCCCGGTCCCAGGTCACGAACGCTTCGTAGTCGAACTGCCAGTCCTGACCTTCGGAAAGCTTCATGGCGCGGGTGTAGATCTGGGCACGGGACGGTGCATTGAAGTAGTTGTTCTCGTTCCCGTAGTTGGAGTTCATCACGCTCATCCTGGTCGGCCTCCAGATGCCCGAGAAGAAGGTGAAGCCGCCTTGATAGACGCCGATATCGGAAGATTTCCAGCTGACAGACTTGTTCGAGGCATTGGCCGATGATACGGTGGCCGTCAGGGTCTCGGAAGCTCCTTTCTGGAGACTGAGGGAACTTTTGCCCAACGAAACGCCCGTCACGACCACGGTGGTCGGCTCGGGTTTCTGGCAAGCGGTGAATAATCCTACGCACGTGGCAAACGCTGCAACTGCCGCCATCCGGAATGCAAAGAAGGGCTGTTTCATATCTCAAAAGCTTTTGATTATTAAACCTTTATCTACACATACTCCGTCAAACGGGAGCTTGTCATAATCGGCTTTTGCTTTGAAGTTACTGTTTCTCAATGGAAAAACCAAACAAACTTCTTACGGCATGTATTTTTGCCTCCAATACATAAAGAGAAGCGCACCCGGCATATATCCGGCTATATCGGCATAGTAAGTTCAAAGCTTCTCCCGACCGTTGGCTTCGTCAAGGAAGGCGGCAAGTTCGGCATTCTGCCGGATCTGTTCCCGGAAACGTTCGCCGAAATGCCCTGCAAAGGTCTCCGGCGTCTGGTCCTTGTAAAAACCTTTGGGCAGGTCGGTCCGGACGGTACCTCCACCGTAGTTGCCTGCGGACCATCCCGGAGTAAATACGTCCTCCAGCAGGTAGGGGCCCTCATCCGAGAAGCATAGGGTTAACCTGGAATACTCGTGGCTCTCCTCGTCCCGATGATCCGCCAGGAAAATCTGGCGATGGCGATTAATCGACGTTTCTTTTTGAACTGTCTGCTTTTGGAGTTTCTTTTTCATAGTAAAATATATGACGTCCCGGCTATGGCTCGGTCATGAACAGCTCAGCTTTGATATACTCTATGCTCTTTTTGGCGAAATCAATTCCTTTCGAGCCAGGAGGGGCCACTTTCAAGTATTTTTCATACCACTGAAGAGCTTGCTTGTAGTCTTTCCTGACTTCGTAGCAATATGCTATGGTAGTAAGCGCAGATATGTACTTGGGATTGTATCGGTACGCTTCCTTGTAATGCTCAATGGCCTTATCCATGGAATCCTGCTGCATGTAGTAGCCCAAACCGTATTGCTGATGCAGGCGGGACATCATGGCGGGATCTGGCTGCAGCATCTCCATGGCTTTGTCCAGCCAGGGTTTTACATCGGCTTCAAAAGGACGGTATGCTTCCGCCTTGACTGCTGCGATGGAGTAAGCAAGGTTAACGTCGCTGGAGTCTGCCCGCCAGGCTTTAACCAACTCTTCCTCTGCTTTGTAGATAAGCTTTGTATGCCAATAACTCTGACCCAGATAGTAGTGAACATGATAGATATCGTTACCTATATCCTCCTGACGCTGAAACACTTTGATTGCAGATTCATAGTCCCCCTTACGATAAAGGGCAAGTCCTTTCAGGGGCGCGATGGTAATATTGTCAGGGTCTTCCGCCAGCAGTGGCTCCGTAACCGATACGGCTCCGTCATAGTCTTCTTTCTTAATCAGGAGGTTCACGGCTTTTGCCACCACCGGCTCGTTGAACGGCTTTGAAACGAGAGACCTGCGATAATACCACAGGGCCGAATCGTTCTGCTCCATCTGCCGGAAAGCGTCGCCCACGTAGCTCACGACGGCAGGAATAGAATCCAGCTGCAATACTGATTGTCCTGCCCGGATACTCTCCGGATAAGCCTTCAGCCGGTAATACGACTGCATTAGCCTGATCTTGTAAAGAATACTGTCCGGGCTAAGGGAAGAGAGCATCAAGTAAGTCCCTGCAGCATCTTCATAGGCCCCGTTCTGGAAATGACAGTCGGCCAGCTCAGCCATTACCCCTTCATCAAACGAATCAGGCCGCACTATGGTCAACAAGGTCTCCACAGCATCGTCGATACGGTAGATACTTTTCAGGTACCGGGCCTGCGCCAGCACGGAATCCCGGTGGGCGCTTTGCCCGCCGGCAGACACGCAAAGGGTTATCAATACAACTGTCAGGAAGGAGTATTTCATAACTTTGCAAAAGTCCGGAGGCTATCGGAACAAGGCCTTCACAAGCTCCGGGACGTCACGCAGTTTGATGACACTGACACCTTCCGGAACTTTTGAATCAATTGAGCTGTAGGCACTTATAAAGATACGCCTGAATCCCAGCCGGGCGGCTTCCGCAATACGGCGGTCGGTCTGGGCTACCGGACGTATTTCACCGCTCAGGCCAACTTCTGCCGCAAAGCAGCAGTCTGAGGGGAGGGCATAATCGAAGTTGGAGGAAAGTACTGCGGCAATCACCGCAAGGTCGCATGCCGGATCACTCACCTTGAGCCCTCCGGCCATATTCAGGAACACGTCTTTGGCGCTCAGGTGGAAGCCGGCACGCTTCTCGAGCACCGCCAGCAGCATATTGAGGCGCCGGCCGTCGAAACCGGTGGCCGAACGCTGGGCTGTGCCGTAGGCTGCCGATGAGACCAATGCCTGAACTTCGAACAGCAACGGCCGGGTGCCGTCAAGCATGGCCGCTATCGCCGCGCCGCTCAAGCCCTCTTCGTGCATGGGGATAAGCATTTCCGAAGGATTGTCAACCTCCCGCAGGCCCTTCCCGGTCATCTCGAAAACGGCCAGCTCCGATGTGCTCCCGAAACGGTTCTTGATGCCCCTCAGCAGCCGGTAGGAGCCTCTGTTCTCCCCTTCGAACTGGAGCACTACATCCACTATATGCTCCAGAATCTTGGGGCCCGCGATATAGCCGTCCTTGGTGATATGGCCTATGAGGATAACCGGCACGGAGCTTTCCTTGGCGAAGCGGAGGAGCAGTGCCGCCACCTCCTTTATCTGGCTGACGGAGCCCGGCGCGGAGTCCACCGACGAAGTGTACATCGTCTGGACGGAATCCACTATCATCAGCTCCGGCATCAGCGAGCGTGCCTGGGAGAGCACATCTTCTATACAAGTTTCGCAGAATATGAGACAGTCTCCTGCGGCGGACTCGCCGGCCAGCCGTTCAGCCCTCATCTTCACCTGTTTCTCGCTTTCCTCTCCGGTTACGTATAGGGTACGCAAGGACGGGCATCCAAGGGGAATCTGCAAGCTGAGGGTGGATTTGCCTATACCCGGCTCGCCGCCTATCAGTATGAGGGAACCGGGAACCACTCCGCCTCCGAGCAGGCGGTCAAGTTCTTTCATCCCAAGGCTGATGCGAGCCTCTGAGGAATAATCTATATCTTTGAGTCTCTGCGGTTTACGTTCATTCGAGGCGGCTCGTGCAGGACCGGTGTTACGCTTGGTCTCAGCGGGTGCCTCCACCATGGTGTTCCACTCCCCGCAAGCCGGGCAACGCCCCATCCATTTTGGGCTTTCGTTGCCGCAACTCGTGCAGTACCAGACAGTTTTACTCTTCGCTGCCATTTTGTCCGAAATACCAGGGGCTGCGCAAGAGAGTCTGTGCACCTTTGCCGTTGTCGATGTTCCCTATGATACGGCTGGCCGCAACCACTTTCCTGTCGTAACCGGCCAGCGAATTAATGCGTACCAGCTGGGAGGAATGCACGAAACGTCCATCGCCGATATATATTCCGACGTGAGTCACCTTGAACGGCTTGGCGGAACCGAAAAACAGCAGGTCACCCGGCTTGTAGTCGCCGTCGCTGACCGGGGTGCCGCATTTTTGCTGCTGGCTGGCATTACGAGGCAGGAGGATACCGTTCATGAAAAAGCAGAACTTTACCAAACCGCTGCAGTCGAAGTACTTAACAGTGTTTCCGCCCCACATGTAAGGAGTTCCCGCGAGGCTGCAGGCCAGGCGGCAAATCTCCCTGGCGCAGAATTCCGACTCCATCCGCCCGGGAGCCTCGAGTCCTCCACGCACGGAAGGATCGGCGCTGCAGGCGCTGCCGCTGCGGCTTTCGGCCCAAAGGCGGAAATCCATCAATTCGTGGGACAGCACCCAGCCGCGGCGGCCATCGGGAAGCAACACTCCCGTCCAGGCGCCGTCGCTCTCTCCGGTCTGCCGCAAAATGTCTCCCATGGTGATGTCGCACATAGGTGCGGAACGCTCCGACGGAGCTTCCCGTACACGGCTGTACTCAGAGATGCAAATCCACTTTGACGCAGCCAGATAGGCTTCTTTCTGCTCGTCACTTATAAGACTGAGGCTCAGTTCGGTTACCCATCCGGTATAATCCTCCGCCTGCACCTTTACCCAATACCTGCTGGTCTCGAAAGTCTGCACCAAGGCCCCCATCTGCATCTGGTTTTCCAGCGCAGCTTCATAATCCGGGGCAGCCCGCATAAAGGACGACGACAAAGCGACAACCGCCCATGTGAGAAGTGACAGAAGATTCATAACGTCTTAGAATACCCGCAGAATATTCTGGCCCCTGGAGGTACGTCCGCCGAGGGTGAAGCCTGCGGTAATCACGAACTGCATAGGCATGTTATAATCCAGATGAATCCACTGGTCTTCCTTGGCCGCCTGGGAATCGACTCCGGGACGGAAGATATTGGCCTTCCCGTTGATAACCGTCTGAAGTCCCATCTTGATATTGGCATTGATAATCTGGAAACGGGTGCTGGCCTCGGCTCCGAAGAAAATGTCGTGACCGGACATGTGGTTCAGCTTGACGCCCGTGAAGGCCAGATTGGGATACCAGGTGTATGTAGCCAGCGCGTCCACATCCAGGAACGGCAGGACGGCGCCTCCCACGCGGAATTCTTCATTGATGAACACCACGGAGAAAGCCGGCAGCATACCCACGTCGGCATATTTGTCATCACCGTATTTCAAGCCGTATTTTCCGGAAGCAATCGGAGGATACTCGAAATGAGCAGAGGTGGTAGGGAAGAAGAACGCGGCTTTGGCCATACTGGTAGTGAGGCCGTTCACGATTTTCATCTTGGAGAGGCTTACGTCGCCGAAGCGGAAGAAATTCTTTCCTACCTTAGTTCCATTGAATTCATTGGCGAAGCAAGGCTTTGCGTCAATACCTCCTCCAAGCACATAAATATTGGCCGCTATAAAAGCGTTACCGTCTTCCCAGCTAAGTACGTTCACTTCGTTGTGCGCTTCGTCGTTGAACTTGAAACGGCCCTTGTAAACACGCTTGGTGTCATACTGGAAGAGTTCCAGGTTGTATGGAGACGAACTCAGCGGGATCAGCACGGAAGCAGGGGTCTTCACCCCGCTTGCATACACCACCTTCTCCTTGCCGCGGCCCTTGGAAATCTCTACGCTTAGAGAGTCCTTGTCGGCGCTGACAAGCAGGGGATAAGAGTTTTCCATAACGATATCCATGGTGTGGACTTCCCCGTCGAGTGCCGGCTTGATATTCTTCACAATGGGGAAGAACCCGTTCTTCTCGAAGCGGAAGTTATGCTCTCCCTCCCTGACTATCAGCTTGATAGGGGTGGTGCCTGCATACTCGCCGTCCATATATACCTTGCAGTACGCCGGTTCGGAATTGAACAAGTACTCGCTGTACTGCTGCATGGATACCTTGTATTCGGTAATCTTGTCTTCTTCTACATCGACTTCATAGCTGTCGGCATCGGTCACGAATCCGGGCTTTACCACGCGGAGGGTATGACGTCCGGTCTGGAGGGTAATGCCGCTGATGGGCACAGTTCCCACCTCTTTCTCATCCACGAAAACTACAGCGCCGGCGGCGTTCTCCTCATCGGATACCGCGAGCCTGCCGCAGATAGGATCCATAACGAACTCAACTACCTGATTCATACCGTCCACAGCCGTGATGTTCTTCTTCTCCGGCACAAAGCCCTTGGCAGTCACCTTCAGGATGTACTGACCGGGGCGCAGGGGAATGAGGTCTCCTTCATAAAGGCTGTAATAGCTGAGTTCCTGGTCCACGTCGAAACTCTTGATGTTGCTGGGACGCAGATTCACCTCGTTGCCGCTGATGTCCAGGGTAGGATATTCATCGAAAGAATAGCCCTCGGCGGGTTTGACGTTTACGGAAACCGTAGCAAACAAAGGCTTGAGCTTAAACTTGTAAGACACTCCCTCAGCTTCTGCGAGGCCGAGCACGATTGTAGTATCCTTGCGCTCGAAACCGCTTTTCTCTATGCGTATGCGGTGCTTGCCTTCACCGAGCACGAAGTCTTCGGAAAGCATCCCGGGATTATTGTCCACGGTTATCATGGCACGCTCCGGGGAGGTCTGGATGCGGACGGGGCAATTGATGTCCAGACGCTTCTCCTGGTTCACCACTACGTAGGCAGTCCTCTCTTTGCCCATGGTAACCTCTATGATACCCTTCTTGGGAGCACGATCTTCATTGGGAAGCACTTCAATGAACAGGACGTCAGCCTCAGACCAGGCATTGCACCAATCGGGACTTGCAGTTACCTCCCATGCCTTGCCTGCCGTGACATAGATACTGTCCTTAGCTCCGGAGCCGGGAGCGAATATAGCTTCCTTGGAAAGATTCAGGTCACTCAATTTCTGCTTGGAAGCCAAACATTGGTTTTTCAGCTTGTTTGCTTTGGTAATCTGTTCCTTGGTCACGCCTGGGCTCTTCTTGGCGGCATCCAGTACCTTTATCGCCTTGTCGAATTGCTTTGAGGTATAGTACTCGACGGCCTCATTGTAACGCATATCAAAAGACTTTTGTGCGTAGGCAGGTGCTGTCGCAAGGAAAACGACAAGCAGAAGAAGAATCAATTTTCTCATTTGCTTAATTTTGTTTTGATTGTTTCAAGTTCGGGATTCGGCTTTACGGCCAGGGCATGCTCTATACATTCCAAAGTGCTTTGGGCGTCCGATTTGCTGCGGGTTACCTTGTAAAGCTGCCAGGAATCGATGGCATATTCTGTCCACGACACATGTATGGAATCGAGCCGGGTATTTATGAGTTTAACCAGGGACTTGGTATCCCGGTTGAAAAGAACTACGTGTTCATCGCCGGAATGTATAGCCTTAATGCTGTCAGAGCGTTCGATAGCCTCCAGGGCGGCCTGCAAAGACGCAATTTGCTGAGTGGTAGTCTCCACGGTATTGCTCTGGCGGCTCATGAAATTGGCCGAGCGCACAAGGGAGTCGGCCTCATGGAGGCAGGTTTCATAGGCCGCACGGTCCTGGAGGGCAATGTCCTTCTTGTCCTGCTCCGCATTCTGGTCCATATATATCTTGGCAACTCCGGCCGCAGCGGCAAGCACCACCGGTATAAGCAGCCATAAATACCACTTTTTGCGGACTTTACGGCCGGCGATGGTACCGGTATCGGGATGCTCGAGGGCTTTGCGGACCTCGGCCGGAAGCTCGGTCACGGGGCATTTGCTGCCGTACAGCCAGTTCACATTGCCCAGCAGGAACTCCAGGTCTGAAGGCATGGGGGTATCGTCTATCAGATAGGGAATAATGCATCCGCTGCGCTTGTGGTTGAATGCGTAGAGAATTTCGGCCTTGGTAAACTTGGATTTATAGGCATTATCGCTTGCAACCAGCAGGAAAACGGTTGCAGAATCTATCGTGCGGGCAAGTACCTCCGGGAAATTGGCACCGGCGCTGATGCCTTCTTTATCGATAAAAAAACTGATTCCGGCGGCTGTAAGCGCATCGCAAATGGCATCTGCCACCTTAGTGTCTCTTCTTGAATAGCTGATAAATACGTCGTATTCCACGGTAAAATGGGTTTAGTTATCGCAGTGTTAATCTACAAATGGCAAATATAGCATTTTTACTCTAAATTTCCCATATTTGCATCCGTTATGGAATTATTCTTCAGCCAAGACATTCAAGGGGACATTCTCCGCCTGGATGCAGATGAATCAGTTCATTGCGTCCGTGTCCTCCGCCACCGTGAGGGAGATGAGATAGATGTGATAGACGGAGAAGGGAGTCTGATGCACTGCATACTTCTCGATGCCGACCCTAAGGGTGCCGCGGCACGCATCGTCGATACCCGGAAAGGCTTCGGAACCCACCCGTACCGGCTCACCATGGCCGTATGCCCCACGAAGAATATAGACCGGTTCGAATGGTTCGCCGAGAAAGCGACGGAAATAGGGCTGGACGTACTGGCACCCGTGATAGGAGAGCACTCCGAAAGGAAGGTCCTGAAGACCGAAAGGCTGGAGAGGCTGGTCAAATCGGCAGCCAAGCAGTCCCTCAAGGGAGCAATACCCCATATACTCCGTCCTCAGAGCGTAAAGGAATTCATAGAGTCCGCCCCGGACGATGCCGTCAAAATGATATGCTACTGCTTCGAGGGAGAGAAGCAAAGCGTACAGGAATTGCTGCCCCCTGCTAAAGGAGACTACCCGGAAATCATCATCCTGATAGGACCGGAAGGCGATTTCTCCACTGCCGAAGCAGAGCTTGCACTCAGCCGCGGATGGAAACCAGTGAGTCTGGGGAACAGCCGACTGCGCACCGAAACCGCGGCACTTGTAGCTGCCACGATGGTGTACTCCAGCTATTGAACCAGCAGAATATGATGGTTGCCTAAAGGCTCGCGCAGCATATAGTTGCGAAGTGCGTCCTTACCCACCTCCTTATCCCTGTCAGCCCATGCGCGCACCACCACCTGGGTACGGCAGAGCTTGTCCCCATAGGGGTTGTCGATTATGTTCACCCGTTCATTTATGCAATGCTCCATGTCCGCCCCCAGCTTGAACAGGCGGGCCGGACCGAGAGGAAGGGTTCCGTGTATGGCCACCCCGATTCCGGATTCGAAATGGGTATCGTAGCAATAGTCGGTCACCATATCGAGCGGAACCGAGCAGTGGGCGAACAGGAAATTCTCCCCGGAAATCCTCGACAGGTTCACCTGGAAGCCGGATCTGCCGTATCGCGCACGCATTACCGCCATGGACAGCATTGCCGGAATGTCGCCCTCGCAGGCAGCTATGTAACCTTCGGCATTCAGCATGGACAGAGCAAGGCAGCCGGTGTTGCCAAGAGCGGTAAGCAGGTCGAAACAACGGAGCGTAAGGCCGTCGAGATGATATGAGGCTATTATCTGCTTGAGCGCTTCGTAGATGCGGATGGCGCCGTCAAAATCGGCTCCGCTGATATCCCTGCCAAATTTTGGCTGGTTCACCGCCTTCAGCCGGCTGCGAACGGCAGCAAGGGAGGTATCGGCGGCCCCGGCGCGGACTGTCTCCAGCAATTCAGAAATTGGAATATCCACCAGTTCCGCTCCCAGGGCAGACTTGGCTTTGGCGTAGTCAACGGCACTGCTGATCAGCCAGTCGGAGGGCTGTCCAATAACGCCATAACGCTTGCCTGCCAATAATTTACGGCCGTAGAAACGAGTCACCAGGGACACCCCTGAATGCTTGCCTGCCGGATAATACCGCATCAGCTCGTTTGCTATTTCCTTCACCGAGCCGTGTATGATTTCCCCGTCGAGTCCCTGCTGGTTCAGCCAGCTGAGAATCTCCATGGATGCCGCCAGCGAGTTGCTCTGGCCGCTGGTGAGCAAACGTACGCGAGCCCCCTCATGGCCGGCGAACACCTGCTTGAAGACAGCTTCGGTGCCTCCGGTACGCACATAAATCACATCCCCTGCGGCGCCATAATCGGAAAAATCGCTCTCCCGATAGTCGAACGACTCCCCTATCGCCTCTTCTATATCCTTGATAAACTGCTCGTTATGTGCGTTCTTGGCGAGCTCTCCGTGAAGGTCAGATGTAAGCGTGTATAGTCTCATACTGCAAATATACAAAAAAAGGCGCGGGATTACTCGCGTCTTCTTCCGATTGCATTGCAATTGCCGTTAAAAAAGCATAAAGCGATAATTACTCGGCTTTCTGGCAATTTTCGCAACCTTCCGCTTTCTGGCACTTGTCGCAGTTTTCGGCTTTCTCGCAACCCTCGCAAGTCTGGCCCTCGGCGCACTCGCCGCAGCAGCACTTTGTGGAATCGCAAACCTCTTCGACTGCAGCAGCCTCACCCTCAGCGGCCTTCTTGTTGCAACAGTTGTTGCAGCTGCAGGAGCTCAGGAAAAGAGCGGCGATAGCAAGAGAAATGATAACCTTCTTCATAGCACTGAATTATTTGAATTAATAAACTAACCTGCAAAGGTAGAAAGTTTTTTTGGATATTCAAACACTTCCATATCCTTAATTGCACCGTCTTCTATCTTGAATCTCAACGCGGTACGCACAATCTGCCACCCCTGAAGGCCGGCTGCTCCCGGGTTGATGTACAGCAGGTTGAACTTATCGTCGTGCATAACTTTCAGGATATGAGAATGTCCGCATATAAACACATCGGGGCGATGCTGCTCTATCAGCTGCTTTGCCGAGGGGTAATAATGCCCCGGAGAGCCACCGATATGGGTAATCAAGAGTTTGAGTCCCTGGACCTTCAGAACCTGCGCCTCCGGGTACATATAGCGTATGGAGGATCCGTCGCAGTTGCCGTACACTCCCACCACCGGCTTGAAAGCTGCAATTCTCTCGGCAAACGATATGTCACCGCCCCAGTCCCCGGCATGCCATATCACATCTACCGGTGCCAGGAATTCCTTGAACGCGTCATCGAAGACGCCGTGAGTGTCGGATATAAGGCCTACGTACATCAGGGACGGATTATTTCTACCTCACCGTCAAGGCCGAGCTTGATTATCTGGGACGCCTTGCCGGTAGCTCCCGCCTCAAGCCGGCGGGGTGCGCACCAGTCCACGGCGGAACGGATTTCCGGACTGACAGCCTGGAAGTTGACAGGGGTAGCTTCCCCGGAAATATTTGCCGAAGTAGATACCAGCGGACGCCGCAAGCGATACACCAGGTCACGGCAGAATTCGCTCATGGGAATACGTATGCCCACGGAGCCGTCTTCGGCCACCACATTGGGTGCAAGGCCCTGGGCGCCCGGATAGATTATGGTCATGGGGGCGTCGTTCACCTCCACCAAGTCGATGGCGATGGACGGAATCTGTTTCACATACCGGGCTACCATGTCCAGGTCGGACGCAAGGAGCACCAGCGATTTGGCCCCGCTGCGGCGTTTTATCCGGAAGACTTTTTCCACCGCCGCTTGATTCGTAGCGTCGCAGCCTATACCCCACACAGTATCGGTGGGATAGAGTATCACGCCGCCCTCTTTCAGCACCCGTACAGCTTCTTCAATTATCTCTTTCATAACGAATTACGATTGAACAGAACACCCCTGCGCCTCCACCAGATTATCAGCAGCCAGCCTATGAGCATACCGCCCAGATGGGCGAAATGAGCTATACCGTCCGCCCATCCCACGACACCGGTAAACAATTCTATTGCGGCGAAAATCACCACCATCCATTTGGCGCTCAGCGTGACCGGAGGGAACAGCAGGGTCATTTTGGAATCCGGGAACAGCATCGCATATCCTATCAGCACTCCGTAAATGGCTCCGGAGGCTCCTACAGTCGGCGTGCTTTTAAGGGCCACTATCCCCTGCACCGCGGCCTGAGAGTCAGAGGCCAGGAAAGACTGCATCTCCAGATACTGGGTTCCCATCTGCATGGCTGCGGCGCCAAGTCCGCAAACCATATAGAAAAAGATGAACTTCTTGGGCCCCAGTATGCGCTCCAGCACTGTCCCAAAGATGAAAAGGGTGTACATATTGAAGAATATGTGCCAGAAACCGCCGTGCATGAACATGTGGGTAATCGGCTGCCACCAACGGAAAAACGGCGAGTTGAAATAAAAGAGGCCGAATTTCTCTATCATCAGATTCTCGTTGAACAAAGTGGCGATAAAGACCAGGATGTTCACCAGAAGCAGGTTCTTGGTCACTACGGGTATATTGGATAAAAATCCGCCGCGATTCTCTTGATAGTAGTAAGACATAGCTTAAAATCTTTTGTCAATCTCGTCCAGCGGCAAAACGGACACGATACGCCGGCCGTTGAACGTAAATTCAGGGTTGTCGCTTGCAAAAAGCGTGTCCAGCAACTGCATGGCAGCCAGTGGCGTTGCCGGAGGCTCGGCATTCAAAGCCCCGAGCATGGCGAATTTGGCCGCTGTCTTTTGCCTCATAACTTCTTCCAGGGCAGGCTGGAAATCGGACAGGATGAGCAGCAGGTCGCCCACCATCTGCTCCACCTTGCCGCTTTCGCAGCTGTAGCCCTCGGGCACGCCGCTCACAGTAATGCTGTCTTCCCCGGAAACGGAAATGTCGAAACCAAGTTGCCGGAGCAAGCCGGCATTCTCTTCGAACAGCAGACGCTGCTGCACTCCTACCTGCACCGGCACGGGGAACAGGGCAGTCTGGGTAACGTGCCCGTCCGAAGCCAGCGCCGACAGGGCGCGGCCGTAGAGCACCCTCTCCCAAGCCCTGCGGATGTTGATGATCATGAGGCCGGAGGGCGATTTCTTGACAATATATTTGCCCTGCACAAGCAGCAAATCCTGCTCTGCCTGGGACGACTGGAACAGCTTGCCGTAGTCGGTATGCCCCTTGGAAAAGCCCCCTTGGGTATATGGAGCACCGCCGCCGGAGCTATGCGCAGTCTGTGGCCCGGAAGACGTGCCGCCGGTCGCGGCGACATCGAAAGATGAGCCGTCAAAAGGGCTGAAAGCATGATCTATGGCCACCGGAGGTTCGATACTGCCGGCCTTGTATTCCTCGAAACTCCGGCCGAGCTGAGGAAGCTCTACGGTACCGTCCCTGTCGAAATCCAGGCTGGCTCCGAAACTGTTACGGCCGAGAGCCTCCCGCACACATGCAGAAAGCACCTGGAATATTACGTTGTCGTCTTCGAACTTGATTTCCGTCTTGGTGGGGTGGATGTTCACGTCAACGCTTTGGGGGTCAACTTCCAGAAAAACAAAGTAGGACGGAGTAAGCCCCTCCGGCACGAAATCTTCGTAAGCTTTCATCACCGCCTTGTGCAGGTAGGGACTGCGGAAATAGCGGCCGCCCACAAAGAAATATTGGTTGCCCAAAGCCCTGCGGGCGCTTTCCGGCCTTCCGGCGAAACCGCTTATCTTCACCACGGAAGTGTCGGCGGAAATATCCACGATGTCCCCGACCACATTCCGGCCAAGCAGGTCCAATATCCTGAATTTCAGCGATTGGGCCTTTCTCAGCACATACACTTCCTTGCCGTTGTGGGAGAGGGTGAAGGCAATATCCGGCCGGGGAATGGCGACTCGGGTAAACTCTTCCACTATGTGCTTGAATTCCACCTGGTCCGACTTCAGGAACTTGCGGCGGGCGGGGGTGTTGTAAAACAGGTTGCGCACCGCGAAGTTGGAACCCTTCGGGGCTGATACTGAAGACGTTTTCACCGGCTCGTCGGGGCTGATGGTCACGCAGGTGCCGGTATCATCGGCCTCCCTGCGGGTGCGCAGCGTCACGTGAGATACGGCGGCGATACTGGCAAGGGCCTCCCCCCTGAATCCGTAGGTGATGATGCGCTCCAGGTCGGCGGCGCTGGCTATCTTGGACGTTGCGTGGCGCTCGAAGCACAGCACGGCGTCCGACGAGCTCATGCCGGAGCCGTTGTCTATCACCTGGATCAGGGTGCGGCCGGCATCGCTCACTACCACGTCCACCTGGGTCGCTCCGGCATCCACCGCATTCTCCATCAGCTCTTTGATGACCGATGCGGGGCGCTGGACCACCTCGCCGGCGGCAATCATATTGGATATCCTGGCTGGAAGTACTTTCAGGCGTCCCATTACAGCATCTGGTAAAACTTCGCGATGAAATACAGCACGGCCACTATCAGCAGCAGGGTTATGATGCCGATAATGGTCTGGGTTTTGCCCATGTGGCCGCGTGTCCGGCGATAGGCGCCGTCGCGCATGGAGCCCTTTATGTACGATCCGGGTACATAAGTTCCCTTTTCCTTCTCCTTGTCCAAAGTGCCGTCCACGGCACCGAACATGCGCTTGCGCTCCTCCTCTTCAGGGTCGTAGTAAATAGGCTTGTAATTGAACACCCGGTGCTCGTTATCTCCGAAAAAATTAAACAGTCCCATAAGTGTGCAAAAGTAGTGATTATTTTCTATATTTGTGTTCAGCTAAAAGTATTGACCAATGAAAAGATTCAAGTTCTGGTATATTCCCGCCCTCTTTTTCATCGTTGCATGTGCTTTGAACCTGGCCGGCTGCCTGACCGAAGGGGAGCTTGAACGTATCATGAAGCCCTCGCTTATGCCGCTGCTGTGTGTTGCTACGCTGGCATACCTGCTTGAATCCGCCTCGGCCGAAGGCCTGGCGGCCGGACCGGAAGGGCAGGCCCGGGCAAGACGGGGAGCGGTGCTGCTGACTGCAGGACAGCTATTCGGGTTTGCGGGGGATACTATGCTCATGGGGAAAGGGTTCGTGTTCTTTGCCGGCGGCATAGCATTATTCCTCATAGGTCACTTGTTCTACATCAGTCTCATAGGCGGAGAATCCTGGAAAGGGCTTGGTCCCGGACGCTGGGCGCTTGCCGCCGGAGGGATGCTGGCAGCCTGCTGCGGACTCGTGCTCGGCATAGGCGTAAACGGAGCGATGCTGGCCCCTATGGGAATCTATGGCCTTGTTCTTACATTATTGATTTTCAGCGCTTTAGCCGGAGTGCTTAGGCCGGAAAAGAGACTCTCCGGGAGCAACAGCACCTGGTGGATACTGCTTTGCGGGGCCGTGCTTTTCACTTTCTCCGACGCCCTTATCGCGGTGCGCAACTTCGGGGAATTAAGTCCGTTCATGAGCGGCTTCGGCGTGATGTCCACATACCTTCTCGCCCAAAGCCTGCTGGCAGTGGGCGGTGCGCGCTTGATTCTGCGCAAATAATTTTACGGATGAAAAGAGTTTTTTTCACAGTTATTTTCGCAACTCTGCTTGTTTCGACGACGGTGGCGGAGCGTCCTTACGTCGAAGGTGAATACCTTCCGGCCGCCTGCGGTATCACCCATAGTCAGGCGCAAACGTACGCCAACCCCATCCTCCACCTGGACTACAGCGACCCGGACGTCTGCAGGCACGGCGGCGATTACTGGATGACGGCTTCTTCGTTCAACCACTTCCCCGGACTCCCTATATTACACTCCAAAGATTTGATACATTGGGACTTGGTAAACTACGCCCTCTACGATTACCCCGGTCCCCTGAGGCCCGGCGACGGAGTATGGGCCCCTTCCATACGCTACCACGACGGCTGGTTCTATATCTTCGTGGGCGACCCGGACCGAGGCATTTTCATGGTACGCTCCCAAGATCCCCTCGGCCGGTGGGAGCCCCCCGTCTGGCTCGTCCGGGAAAAGGGCTTCATAGACCCGTGCCCGCTTTGGGACGACGACGGCCGGGCTTGGCTGTCCCACGCCCTCGCCGGCTCACGCGCCGGTCTGAAAAGCGTGGTGCTGGTGGCCCCTATGGCTCCGGACGGCACCAGTCTGACGGGCCCGGGCAGGATAGTTTTCGACGGCCACTGCTCCCAGCCCACCATAGAAGGCACCAAATTCTATAAACGGGGCGGCAGCTATTACCTCTTCTGCCCCGCCGGAGGAGTAGCCACAGGCTGGCAGACCGTGCTCCGTTCGTCATCCCCTCTCGGCCCCTGGGAAGACAAGGTGGTGATGGCTTGGCAGCCCGGCTGCATCAACGGGCCGCACCAGGGAGCCTGGGTGCAGACTCCGGACGGCGCTGACTGGTTCCTGCATTTTCAGGACAAAGGAGCGTACGGACGTATAGTGCACTTGCAGCCGATGAGATGGAAGGGCGACGGCTGGCCGGTGATAGGGTTCGACGGCGACGGCGACGGAGTTGGAGCGCCTGTGGAAAGCTGGAGCGCCCCTATGCCCAAAAATACCTCACAGGGTAACGGGCGAAAGCTTGCTGAAGAGCCCGGGGTCCACATAGCCTGCCCTGCTACCGGCTTGCCCCTTGAATGGCAGTTTCCCGCCGTACCCAAAGCCGGCTGGAGCTTTGCCCTGCCCAACGGAGGCATTCGGCTGTACTCAGTAGAGCAGGAGGCGGAAGGGAATTTGTGGGACTGCCCCAACCTGCTGCTGCAAAAATTTCCGGCGGAACGTTTCTCCACGGTCGCCCGGCTGGTATTCCGCCCCAATCCCCAGCTCAAGCAAAGATGCGAGACCGGAGGCCTCATAGTAATGGGCACCGATTACGCCGGCATGAGGCTAAGCGACACGGAAGACGGCGCCCGGCTGCTATACTTCGAATGTCTGAATGCCGACAAGGGCGGGCAGGAGAGTTCCAGGGAGCTGCTTACTTTGCCATGGAGCCGCAAGCCTGCGAACCTCCCCTACCAGTCCGGCAACGTCCCGCCGGTGAAGTATCCTGACCTGCGTGAAGCAAGCGTACTTGTGCGGCTGGAGGTGGAAGCCAGGGAGCGCGAGGGAAACGTACCGGACGCCGTCTGCAGCTTCAGTTTCAGCGTGGACGGAGAAAACTGGACTCCGGCCGGAAGCGGTTTTACTGCGCAGGCCGGCCGTTGGGTCGGAGCCAAATTCGGTTTCTTCTGCAACAGGTACGCCCCCAAGAACGACTCAGGCTGCCTGGACGTCATACAAATCAGCGTGGTCACGCAGGGCAGGTAAAACGCCTACGCTACACCCGGCTAATAGAAGTCGACGTTGTAGCGGGTGAGGATATCCATGTGCATGAAATTGTCCCTGTGGGCGGGATACTTGCCGAGCAGCACCCGCTCGGACAATGCATTGATTGCCAGCGAAAGCTGGTCGTCGGGGTGCTGACAGATGAGCACGGAGACAGTACCGCGGCTCAAGGCCTGCATATTGGCTTCGAGATTATCGAATCCGACTACTCGGCGGCCACGCTGCGGATGCCTGTCAAGCCAGGGCACCAGCAGGTGGATGCGGGAATTGAACATCACTATATGGCGGGTCTCCGGATACTCGGCGAAAAAGTTGTCCATGGCCTGTTCCGCCGCAGAGATATCCTGGGGATTGATGAGCAGGTTATGGATGGCGCAGTCGGGACAATGCTCATGGACATAATCTATGAAACCTGCCCTGCGGTTCATCGTCGGATCTGACTTCCGTTCCAGGTCCCGCTGCACCCGGACAATCAGGATACGATCCACCGGACGTCCGCCTGTAAGCTGGTCTGCGCAGAGATAGCCGCTCCGATACATAGGCATACCGAAATAGGCGAGATAACCGGAATCATCTATCTTGGAATCGACGTAAACATAGGGTATCCCCCTCTCCCTCAAAACTGCGCAGAGAGCCTCGGTGCAGCTGCGGAACAATGGCGCGATTACAACGCCCTCGGGATTGCTGGCCAGCATGTCGCGGGCCGCATTACGGAAGGATTCCTCGGAAGTGGGATCGAAAGCGAACTGTTCGACGCTGACGCCCGAGGCCAAGACGCTGTCTTTCTGCTTGAATATCCCTCCGGAAGCGAGTTTCCAGAAACTGCCCTCCTCCCCTTCCGGCATAAGCACAGCCACCAGATGGGACCCGCCTTTCGCCAGTACGGATGCATATACGTTAGGCTCGTAACCGAGATCCTTTATAGCCTGCATTACTGCTTCCTGGCTCTTTTTGGAAACTTCTCCCCGGTTGTGCAACACCCTGTCCACAGTTCCTTTGGAAAGGCCGGTCAGACGCGCAATGTCCATTATTGTGGGTTTGTCAGTATTCGGCATAGCAGCATTTTTTTTGCAAATATATAACTTTTTTTTGCCTTTCCGTGCACTTCCGTGAACGTTCACGAAATTTTTCCGTGTACGTTCACGAAAAATTTCCGTTACCGTGCACGGATTCTAATATTTTATTGTATCTTTGCAGTCCGAATACTAAGACAAAGGCCAATGAAAAGTATCTTCCCAGCCCTGGCGGCATGTTTCTTACTGATGGCGAGCGCCTGCGGCGCAACTGCCCATCAAAAGGCGTATCCGTTTGAAATGCCGCAAGTTGCAACTCCATCCATACCTGCCCGCAGCGTCAATGTCACCGACTTCGGCGCCATTGGAGACGGCGTCACCCTCAACTCTGCCGCTTTCTCCAAAGCCATGAAACAGCTGTCCGGCAAAGGCGGAGGACGTCTCATTGTTCCAGCCGGAATCTGGCTCACCGGCCCCATTACCCTGGAGAGTTGCACCGAGCTGCATCTTGAGAAGAATGCAATCCTGGTATTCAGCACAGACCAGTCGCTCTACCCCATCATCGACACCAACTTTGAGGGACTCGACGTCCGCCGCTGCCTGTCCCTCATCAACGCGCTTGGAGCCCACGACATAGCCATTACCGGCGAGGGCATTATAGACGGCAACGGAGACGCATGGCGCGAGGTGAAGCGGCGCAAGGTATCCGATGACCAATGGAAAGAGATAACTGCCCGCGGCGGCATGGTTTCACCGGACGGCAAAGGCTGGTATCCGGACGAAGGATACTACAAGGCACGTCTCACGGCAGGCAGCCTCAACTATCCCGACCCTTCGCTGGACGAGCAGGAAATCAAGACCTTCCTCCGCCCGGTAATGGTGTCCCTCAGGGAATGTGAAAGAGTGCTGCTCGAAGGCTGCACCTTCCAGAACTCCCCCTGCTGGAACATCCACCCGCTTTACTGCAGAAACCTGACTATCAAGAATATAACGGTACGCAACCCGCATTACTCCGCCAACGGTGACGGCATCGACATAGATGCCTGCGAGAATGTAATACTGAGAGGTTCATCCTTCGACGTGGGCGACGACGCCATCTGTATCAAGTCCGGCAAGGATGCCGACGGACGCCGTCACGCCCGCAAGTGCCGCAACCTCATCATCGAAGACTGCACCGTGTATCATGGGCACGGCGGCTTCGTAGTGGGAAGTGAAATGAGCGGGGGCGTGGAGAACATCCTGGTTCGCGGCTGCCGTTTCATGGGCACGGACGTAGGGCTCCGCTTCAAGAGCACCCGGGGCCGCGGCGGCCTGGTCAAGGACATCTGGTGCGAAGACATCTACATGAAGGATATAGTCAGCTACGGAGTCATTTTCAACCTCTACTACGCAGGCGTAGCCGCCACCGATCTCAACAAGGACGGAGCAACATCAGAGCCCGAAGTCACAGTAGATGAGACCACTCCCGAATTCCGCGGCTTCCACTTCAGCAACCTGGTATGTTCCGGAGCCAAGCAGGCCATTTACATCAACGGCCTGCCCGAACTGCCTCTGCGGGACATAGAGTTCTCCAACAGCTGCTTCCGCTCCAGGAAGGGGCACGAGGTGCACAACGCGGAGAACGTCACTTTCGAAAACGTAACTATAAACGGCGATAAATTATGAGACTGTCCTTCCGAGCTTGCATCGGGGCCTCCTTCTTAGCAGCCGCCTGGCTGCTCTGCAGCTCCTTTACCATCCACCTGATGGGCGACAGCACCATGGCGGAAAAAGACCTTTCCAAAGGCACTCCGGAACGCGGCTGGGGCATGATGCTCCAGAATTTCCTCGACGACGGCGCGCAGGTAATCAATTATGCCCGCAACGGCCGCAGCACCAAGAGCGTGATAGACCTGGGCGAATGGGCCAAAGTGTACGACGCTGTGCAGCCCGGCGACTGGGTGTTCATCCAGTATGGCCACAACGACAGCAAGCAGAGCGACTCTCTCCGATACGCCGCCGCTTACGGGGCATATCAAGAAAACTTGAGGACTTTCATCGAGGGAGTACGCGCCAAAGGCGGCAATCCCGTATTGCTCACGCCCGTTGCCCGCCGCTGGTTCAAGCAGGCAGGGCTTGACCGGAACTGCCACGGCGACTATCCTGCGGCTATGAAGCAGGTGGCCGAGGAAAGCGGCACTCCCCTGCTGGACGTGACCACCGCCACCCTCGACTGGCTGGAGGGTCTGGGGGATGAAGCCTCCCGCCCCTATTTCATGATTTCTACCGGCAAGGATGACAACACCCACACCGTTGCCTGCGGCGCCAGGAAAGTGACCGAAATAGTCTGCGGCCTCATCAGGGATCAGTTGCCCCAAATCGCCGAACACCTTATCGTGCCCTTCGATTTCGTGGTTTCGGCAGACGGCCATGGCGACTTCACCACCGTCCAGGAAGCGGTGAACGCCCTGCCCAACTACAGCCATAAATTCATCAGCACCGTATTCATCCGCAAAGGCGTTTACAAGGAGTGCGTCAGCATCCCACACACCAAATTCCGCGTGCACTTCATCGGGGAAGATGCCGCGAGCACCGTCATCACCAACGACAACTACGCCAAGCGCATCTGGCCCGGACGCGACTTCCCGGTGGGCACCTCCGGCAGCGCCACCATTTACATACACGCCAGCTATATCACCTTCGAGAACTTGACTTTCGAGAACAGCGCAGGCGAGGGCAAGGAAATAGGCCAGGCAGTGGCGGTATTCACCGACGGCGATTTCCTCTTCTTCAAGGGCTGCCGTTTCATAGGCAACCAGGACACCCTCTACACCTACGGCCGTTTCGGCAAATTCGGAGGCATCAAGCGCAATTACTTCCTGGACTGCTACATTGAAGGGACCACAGATTTCATCTTCGGCACCAGCATAGCGTACTTCGAGAACTGCTTGATTCACAGTAAAAAGAACAGCTACGTGACGGCGGCTTCCACTCTGCAGGGCCAGAAATACGGTTACGTATTCAAAAACTGCAGGCTCACCGCCGATCCCGGTATTGACAAATGCTACCTGGGCAGGCCCTGGGGCGCATACGCCAAGACCGTATTCATCGACTGCGAACTCGGAAGCCACATACTTCCCGACGGCTGGCACGACTGGGAGAAGGAGGGCAAGCCCGACACCAAGAAGAATTCGTATTACGCCGAATACGGCAGCACCGGTCCCGGAGCCCGCGGCCCGCGTGTAAAATGGGCGCATACCCTTAAGGCGAAGCAGTTGAAAGACTACAGCTTTGAGAAAGTAATGTATCAGAAAGAAGACGGCATAATCTGGAATCCATACGACAACCGATGAAGCTAAGATATTTATTTGCAGCAACTTTAGCCTTGACCGCATGCACGGCCAAGGCTCAGTTGTCTTCCGAAGTGGTACGCTCCGAGATGGAGCGCAATCCGGAGGCGTCATATATTGACGGATTGGAAGGCAAGCTGAAATGGAACTACACCACCGGACTGGAGTTGAAAGCCATGCTGGACCTGGCGGTACAGCACAGCCTGCCGTCATCCCCAAGCACCACCAAGGACTCCGCCGTACTGAAGTACGTGGATGCCTGGTACGATGCGGTTATCGATTCTACCGGAAAAATCGGGGTAAACTACAAGAAGAGCAACTACTCCACGGACCACATCTGCCCCGGCAAGACGCTTTTCGGGCTGTATGACGTAACCGGCAAGCAGAAATACCGCAAGGCTATGGATCAGCTCTACGAGCAGGTGAAAGAGCACCCACGCACTCCGGAGGGAGGCTTCTGGCACAAGAAGATATACCCCGGCCAGATGTGGCTGGACGGCTTGTATATGATGCAGCCGTTCTATGCCGAATACACCGCGCGCTACGTTCCCGAAGAGGAAAAAGCTTCCAATTTCGAGGATATAGCCCGCCAGTTTACGCTGGTAGCCGAGCATACTTATGACCCGCAGACAGGCCTCTATCGCCACGCCTGGGACTCCTCCCATGAGATGTTCTGGTGCGATCCGGCTACCGGCCAATCCGAGCATTGCTGGGGGCGCGCACTGGGCTGGTATGCAATGGCCCTGGTGGACGTGCTCCCCTTCCTCCCGGAAGAAACTCCCGGCCGCGGGCGTATGCTGGAGATCCTGAGGGGTATAGTGGAAAAGCTCCCCGGGTACGCCGACCCCGAGACCGGAATGTGGTTCCAGGTGATGGACCGTCCTGGGGCCGAAGGCAACTACGTAGAAGCCACTTGCAGCGCAATGTTTGTATATGCCATGCTCAAGGGCTGCCGCTACGGGTGGCTGGACTGCCGGGATTACGCCGTACAAAGCTATGAAGACCTGGTTCATACCTTTATCAGCCTGGACCGCAAAGGCCTGGTAAACCTCAACGACTGCTGCGAAGTAGCAGGCCTGGGAGGAAAGAATATGAGAAGCGGCAATTACGAATACTATATAAATGAACCCGTTCGCGCGAACGATCCCAAGGGCATAGGGCCCCTTATCTGGGCCGCACTTGAACACGAAACATTATGAGATATATGTCTGCAATACTTACCGCACTCTGCCTGATGGTATTCAGCTGCAACTGCAACAAGCCGGTCGTCCCCGACGGTCCCAAGGCCCCTTCAGAGCCCTCCGGACTCAAACTCCACAGTGCGACCCAGACTTCCCTTACCTTCCAGTGGATTGCCGTAGAAGGCGCCACCGGATATGCCTGGACGCTCAAAAAAGGAAGCGTACAGGTAAAAGAAGGTAATGCCAGCGGCCGCAATGTTGTAATCGACGGGCTGGAGAGCGGAACCGCCTACCGTTTCGGCCTCTGCGCGCTTGGCGAAGAAGGCCTGAAATCGGGAGAAGTTTCCATTGAAGCAAGCACGCTCGGAGAAGAAAAGCCCGACACCCCGGACACCCCGGATAATCCTGATCCCAATACCGGGAGCCAGGCCTACGATGATTTCCTCATTCCCGCCGTTGAAGAAGACGGCACGGCCCGTGCTTTCCCCGGCGCCGAAGGTGGTGGAATGTGGGTCACGGGCGGACGCGGCGGCAAGGTCCTCCACGTCACCAGCCTGGAGGACAACAACAGCGAAGGCACTCTCCGCTGGGCGGTCACCCAGAATTACGCACGCACGATCGTTTTCGACGTAGCCGGCATCATCAGCCTCAAGAGCACCCTGGTAGTCAACCGCGACAATGTCACGATTGCCGGCCAGACAGCCCCCGGTGACGGTATCTGCCTGAGAGGCAACACCTTCCGCATAGCAGCCAACAATGTCATCGTACGCTTCATCCGCTGCCGTATGGGTGATGAGACCGGAGTAGAGAACGACGCAATGCAGGTAATGAGCGGCGACGGCGACAAATACACCGGCATCATCATCGACCACTGCTCCACCAGCTGGAGCACCGACGAATGCGCCTCCTTCTACGGGATGAAGGACTTCAGCTTCCAGTGGAACATAGTTTCCGAGAGCCTGCGCCAGTCCCTCCATGAGAAAGGCGCCCACGGCTACGGCGGCATCTGGGGCGGCGCCAACGCCACCTATCATCACAACCTGCTGGCCCACCACGACAGCCGCAACCCCCGCATCGACCACGACTACGTCTCTCCCCAGAAGGGCCCTGTCAGCATAGTCAACAACGTGGTTTACAATTGGAAAGGCAACACCTGCTACGGCGGCGAGAGTTCCAGCGGCTCCGGCGGAGACTACCGCAAGTACAACTTCGTGGGCAATTACTATAAACCCGGCCCCGCGACCCCGTCCAACCACATCTGGTTCATAGAGCCCACCACTTCCTGCAGCAACTGCAGCAAGACGTACAGCGGCTCCATCCTCCCCGGGCATTTCTATATGACCGGCAACATAATGTATGGCTACGACGCCCTCACAGGTGACAACTGGAGCACGGTACACGGAGCCAATGCCTCCGTAATAGCCCAGATAAAGGAATCCAAGGCATTCGACGCCGAAAAGCTCAGCCTCCACAGTGCCCAGGCCGCATTCGATGCAGTTACTGCATACGCCGGAGCATCCTTCGCGCGCGATGCCATCGACGCCCGCATCGCTAAGGAGACACAGGACGGAACAGCCACCTATACAGGCTCCGCCGGCAAGGTTAAGGGCCTCATCGACACCCAGAGCGACGTCGGCGGCTGGCCCGAATACAAGTATTCCGAAGACATCCATGACTCCGACGCCGACGGCATGCCCGACTGGTTCGAGCAGCAGTTCGGCCTGAACAAATCCAACGCCTCGGACGGCAACGCCTTCAGCCTGGACAAGCATAAACGCTACACCAACCTGGAAATGTATCTCCATTATCTGGTGCGCAATATAATTGCCGCCCAAAACAATGGAAGCGAATATAAAACACTATAATATTTATTAACCCTAATTATTTAACTTCAACCAAAAATCCATGAAAAATCCAGCAAAGAAACTCATTCTTGCGCTGCTTGGAATGGCTGCGGCTGTCACCCTCTCCGCACAATCCACCATCACTGGTATTGTGACCGACGAGAACGGCGAACCCCTCATCGGGGCAGGCGTCGTAATACAGGGAACGACAACCGGAACTGTTACGGGACTCGACGGTGACTACACCCTCAATGTCCCTGCAGATGCAGAGAATCTGGTGTTTTCGTTCATCGGACTCGCCGACGAGGTAGTGCCCATTGAAGGCCGCACCAAAATCGACGTGGTGCTTAAAAGCGACAATACCATCCTTGATGAAGTGGTCGTCGTTGGTTATCAGACGGTAAAGCGCCGCGATCTCCTCGGCTCCGTTTCGTCCGTTAACTCCGACAAGCTCACCGAACAGCCCGTGACTTCCGTCAGCCAGGCTCTGTCCGGAAAGATGGCCGGCGTTTCGGTCATCACCACCGAAGGTGATCCCGATGCCGACATCAAGATCCGTGTCCGCGGCGGCGGTTCCATCACCCAGGACAACAGCCCCCTCTACATCGTGGACGGCTTCCCGGTGGAATCGATCAATGACATCCCTTCCTCCGAAATCCAGAGCATCGACGTGCTGAAGGACGCATTCTCCACCGCAATCTACGGTTCCCGCGGCGCCAACGGCGTTGTCATCGTGACCACCAAGAACGCAGAGAAAGGCCAGAAGATTTCCGTTAAGTTCAATACCTACTACGGCCTCAAGAAGATGGCCAACGCAGGCGCCATCCAGGCCATGGATGCAGAGAACTACGTCAAATTCCAGTACGAACTCGGTTCCATCCGCGGCGACCTCAGCTCGCACTACACTCCCTACTTCGGATCATTCTCCGATATCGACCTCTACAAGGGTCTTCCCACCAACAACTGGGTTGACGCCGTATTCGGCAATATCGGCAACACATTCAGTGCAGATGCATCCGTAAGCGGAAGCGGAGACGGCTACAACTGGACTATCGGATACGCCCACATGGGAGACAAGGCCATCATGTCCGGCTCCGACTACACCCGCGACAACCTCAGTTTCAAGGGCCATTTCAAGACCGGCAAGACTACCAGCATCGATGCCAACATCCGCTATTCGACCGTAAATGTACACGGTTCCGGAGCCAACGGCATCAACGATACCGGTACCACTTCCGGAAACGGACGCCTCAAGCATGCCGTGTCGTACGCCCCCATCCCCGTGAAGGCATCCATCCAGGGCGCAGACGAGGAGCAGGACTACGGCGACAACGCTCCGCCGCTCCTTTCTGTTGCAGACAACGATTCCAAGCGCATCCGCAACACCTGGAACGCCAACGCCGCATTCAACTGGGAAATCATCGACAATCTTAAACTCAAGGTCGAAGGCGGCCTGGAGGACTACCGTCAGGGCGACGACCGCTTCTACGGCCTCACAACCTACTATGTAGCCAACAACTCCACAGTAAAGAACACTCCTTCCACTCAGCACAAGGAGGCATTCCGCACCCGCTACCGCAACACCAACACCCTCAGTTACGATTTTTCCGAAAAGTTGGGAGAGAAGCATAACCTGAACGCCCTGCTCGGCGAGGAGCTCACCATCACCAAGAGCAACACCCTCACCGATATGATCGACGGCCTGCCCGTTTTCTACAATGCAGCAATGGCATGGAACTTCATGGCTTCCGGTATTCCTTCTTCATCCAATAATTACTACAGCCAGGACGACAAGCTCTTGTCTTTCTTCGGCCGTGTGAATTATGACTACGACCACCGCTACTCGCTGGGAGCCACGCTCCGTACCGACGGCAGTTCCAAGTTCGCCCGCGGACACCGCTGGGGCTTCTTCCCTTCCGCCGCCGCATCCTGGACCATCTCCAACGAGAGCTTCATGGACGACGCCCACAGCTGGGTGGACCAGCTCAAGCTACGCTACAGCTTCGGTACCGCAGGTAACAACAACATCCCTTCGGGACAGCTGCTCAAGCAGTACAGTTCTTCCACGAGCTCATGGCTTAGCATGACCAACAATATCTTTACCGCCGGCAAGGTGCTCAACAATCCCGACCTTACATGGGAGACCACATACACCCATAACTTAGGTATTGACTTCAGTTTCTGGCAGAGCCGCCTCAGCGGTAGCATCGAAGTCTATCAGAACGATACCAAGGATCTGTTGATCAATTTCCCCATCCCCGGATCCGGCTATGACACCCAATACCAGAACGTAGGCTCTACCCGCAACCGCGGTATCGAGCTCACCATTAACGCTCCCATAGTCCAGACCAAGGAGTTCTCGCTCAACTTCAGCGGCAACATCGCATACAACGTAAACCGGGTAACCAGCCTCGGCGGCCTCGAGAGCATCACGGCTCAGTCTTACTGGGCTTCTACCGAAATCGGCGATGATTACATCGTGCAGGTCGGCCAGCCTCTTGGCAATATGTACGGATACAAGTCGGCAGGTATGTACACGGTCGACGACTTCGACTGGGACGGCACCAAGTGGGTGCTCAAGGACGGCGTGCCCGATGCATCTCCCATTATCGGAGGCAGTTATCTCCGTCCCGGTGCTCCCAAGTATCAGGATATTCCCACCGAACCTGTCTATAAGAAGGATGCCGACGGCAATCAGGTTCTGGATGCCAACGGCAAGCCCGTGATTGACCATTACGAGGCCGACGGCAAGATTACCGTCAAGGACCGCACCATCATAGGCAACGCCGCTCCCGACTTCACCGGCGGTTTCTCGCTGAGCGCATACTGGAAAGGCTTTGACTTTGGCGCCAACTTCAACTTCATGTTAGGCAACCAGGTTTACAACGCCAACAAGATAGAGTTCACCTCGTCCCGCAAGTTCTACAACCGCAACCTCATCAACATGATGGATGCGGACAAGCGCTGGAACAACATCGACTGGGCTACCGGCGAGCTCGTCAACGACCCCGAGACCCTCCGCAGCATGAACAGCGGCGTGACCATGTGGAACCCGGCAGTGGGCAGCGCAATCTTCAGCGACTGGGCTGTGGAAGATGCCTCATTCCTGCGCCTGCAGACTCTCACCCTCGGCTACACTCTGCCCGAGAAACTCACGGAAAAGATCAAGGTTCGCAGGCTGCGCGTTTACGCCACCGGCACCAACCTATTCTGCCTTACCAAGTATTCCGGCTATGACCCCGAAGTGGATACCCGCCGTGCAACCCCGCTCACCCCGGGTGTTGACTACTCCGCTTATCCCAAGAGCATTGGCTTCGTGGCAGGTATCAATCTTTCATTCTAATACGACGTGCATATGAAAAAGATTATATACATCCTTTCCGCCGCTGTAATCGCGGTATGCGCATCTTCCTGCGAGGAGTTCCTCGACTCGGCGTCCCCTTCGGCGTTCGACGCCCAGACCGTCTTCTCCAACTATGACCTTGCCGAGAGCCAGATGTTCTCAGCACTCCAGTCCCTGGGCGAGACCAACTCCTACCGCGGCCGCTACCTTTGCTACATAGGCCTGAACAGCGATATCGAGTGGTACAACACATTCAAGCCCACCGACGAAAAGTATCAGATAGCAGGTTACAGCCAGCTGCCCAACAACTCGCAGCTCAACCTGAACAACGGCCCGTTCGCCAAAATGTACGAAGGCATCGAGCGCCTTAACCTCTGCATTGACGGTTTAAGGACCTATGGCAAGGTGGAGCAGAATGCCAACATGGCATACCTCCTCGGAGAGGCCCTCACCCTCAGGGCAATGATTTACTATGACCTGGTAAGGGCATGGGGCGATGTTCCCGCCCGCTTCGAGCCTACTACCAGCAAGACCATCTACAAAGCCAGGGACAGCCGTGACGTGATCTTCAAACAACTCCTTACCGACCTGGACGAGGCTATTCCCTATCTTCCCTGGCCCGGCAAAGATGCCAGGACTTCCCGTACCGACCGAGTAAACAAGATGTTCGCGCAGGGCCTGTATGCACGCATTGCACTTATGGCATCCGGCTACGCTATCCGTCCCGACGACGGAATGGTCGGCACAGGAGACCTCGGCACCGTGAGACTCTCTTCCGACCCCGAGCTCCAGAAGGATGTGCTCTATCCCAAGGCACTGGAATATCTGCGCGCAGCAATAGCCTCTGAGACCGCGTCTCTGCAGGATTACGAGACCTTGTGGCGCAACCAGAGCAACTGCGACAACCTCCAGGCCGGCCCCGGCTACGAGACCTTGTTCGTGATTCCGTTCTCCGACGGACGCGGCCGCTGGAACTACTCATTTGCAGTGCGTTCCGAGGGCTCGAAGTATGCAGGCGGTTCCACCGTCACCCGAGGCGGTGACTCCGGTCCTATCCCCAGCATGTGGTTCCGTTATGACCCCAAGGACGTCAGGCGAGACATCACCTGCGTCAACTGGCGCTGGAATTCCAACGACGAGAAAGAGCTTGCAGGCATCCAGAAATGGTACTTCGGCAAGTATCGCTTCGAATGGATGAACCGTGTTCCCTACACCGGAGGCAACGACGACGGCGTGAAGCCTCTCGTGCTCCGCTATGCCGACATCCTCCTCATGGCTGCTGAAATCGCCAATGAGCGTGGAGAGCTCGGGGAAGCAAAGGGCTACCTGAAGCAGATCCGTCACCGCGCATTCCCTTCTGATTACGACGCAGTAGAGAACTACGTAGACAGCATCGGCAGCAAGGAAGCCATGTTCAACGCCATCGTGGACGAGCGCGCCCTCGAGTTCTGCGGCGAAATGACCCGCAAATTCGACCTCGTGCGCTGGAACCTGCTCAAGCAGAAGATGGATGAGTCCATCGCCGAAATGAAGGATCTCCGCGACCTCAAGGGCAAGTTCGCCGGCATTAACGGACTTGACGGCGACGTTTACGTGCAGGCCAGCGGCAGCGAGATCTCCGTATGGGGCCTCACCGGCGAAACCACGAAGCCCAAGGGCAACTGGGAGAAGAAATCCGGTTACATCAACAAGACAGTGGACAGCAAGGGTGCAGACACCGGCCTGTATGACGCCCTCATCGAAGGACTGTACAACAGCGACCCCGTCCAGCACACATTCTGGCCCATCTACAACGATTCCATTACCAACAGCCAGGGCGCTCTCAAGAACGACTATGGCTATTAATATCGACGCCTTATGAAATACAGCAAAATAATCAAATCAGTTTTCCTTGCCGTACTGGCCTTCGGAGCTGTAAGCTGCACTCAGAAGGAATTCAATGAGATTACGGAACTGAATCTCGCCCGCTGCCTTGAGCCGCAGAATCTCTCCGCCCGCGTAAACAACGCCACCGGAGACGACGTCACGTTCTCATGGGACGTCAACAAGGACGCCGATCTCTTCCACCTCATCGCCTATTCCGACGAGGCAAAGACCGTCACTGCCTACGAGAATGACGCGATTGCCGCATCCGACGTGCCTTTCACCGTCAAGCTGCCCGCCGACACCGAGTACTTCTTCAAAGTGCAGGCAATAAGCGAGAAAGAAGGCCGCCAGCCCTCCGAGTGGGCCATCTACGACGGTTCCGTGAAGACCTTTGCAGTGAAGGACAATCTCTTCCCGGAGATCACCGCCCGCAGCGCCAACAGCATCACCCTCAAGTGGGATTCGAGCATGCCCGACTTCAAGGAAGTCACCCATATCACCGCACGTCCCGTGAACGGAGGCAGCAAGGTTGAGTACACCCTCACCGACGCCGACAAGGCAGCCGCCAGCGCCACCGTCAGCGGACTTGCAGCTTCCACCGAGTACCAGATTATAGTGTACTACCTCTCCGCATCCCGCGGAGCCCTGGACGCCTGGACTATGGCCGAGCAGGGCGCGGCTGTTACCGTGAACAATTCAGCGGAACTCCTCGCAGTATTCGCCAGCGGCGGCGAAGCCTACCTCACCCTGGCAGGCTCCCCTTACGAAGTCGCCAGCGCCAAGCCCAAGGCAAGCGTGCGCCTTATCGGCCAGATCGCAGCCGACGGCACCAAGCCCGAGGTCATCGGCAAGATCGAGCTTACCGACGGCCTTGCCGACGGCAGCGACTTCTACGCCGAGGGCATCAAGTTCAACGGCGGCGCAGCCCAGTCCCGCGTGATCGAGCACACCGGCGCAGCCCTGAACGTCCCCAACATCACCTTCAAGAACTGCGAGATCACCAACTACCTTGCCGGCCTGTTCTACGACAACAACGACAACGTAATCAAGGTGAACAACTTCAGCTTCGAAGGCTGCGACATCTACGGGATCCTGGGCAGCGGCGGCGACGCTGTCGATATCCGCAAGCCCTGCGAGATCGAGAAGCTCGCCTTTACCGGCAATACCATCTATGACGGTATGCGCACATTCTTCCGTATCGACGCCAACGATGCCATAAAGATAGGCAACATCGTCTTCGAGAACAACACCGTGAAGGGTATCGCTGTGATCAATGACGGCAACAACCAGGGGCTCTTCGCCATCAAGGTGCCGACCAACATGACTCTCAAGAACAACCTGTTCCTGTATGAGAACGGCGGCACTACCGACGATGCGACTCCCGACAAGACCCAGCTTTTCCGCGACAACACCGCGATCGTTGTTCCTACGCTCACCGCGTCCGGCAACTACAGCTTCGCCCACGGCAAGGACTTCTTCACCAAGGTCAGTGCCGCCGAGGCGGGATTCACCGTACTCAACGCCGACCCGTGCTACAACTCCAAGGGCAACTTCTTCCAGCTTTCCAACGACGACCTCGTAAGCGCCAAGATAGGTGCGCCCAAGTGGTGGAACGCCTACGTAGAGAAGGCAGAAGACCTGACTCAAGGAATCGTTGACGGCGCACACACCTGGAACCTGCTCGATGCCAAGCTCTTCGCAGGCGAGGTGAAGAACAGCCGCGTGCGCGACGAGTTGATGCTCGTCGGCACCGAGGCCACTCCCCTGAACGCCGACAGCGGAATCAACTTCCTGAGCGCCAGCGTCCTCAACCGCAAGGGCATCCCCACAGAGGGATATCTTGCATTCAAGGTTGAAAAGGCCGGTTCCGTGGATCTGGAAGTAGCCGACAACGAGAACCGCGGCGGAAGCGTCGTAGTGGCCCTTGCCGATGACAAAGGCTTCGCCGTGAAAGGCGGAGCGGTTGCACGCGCCAGCAAGAGCGAGGTGGAGAAGATTGTCGTAAGCCCCGTCGAGGGAGAAGGCACCGTCTATATCTACGCCACCGGCCCCATCAGCCTCGTCAAGCTCGCCTGGAGCGAGGATACCTCCGCCGGCAGCAAGGTACTTCCCGCTCCCGCAGTGAAAGTGGAGCCCGTGACCCTGACCGAGGGCGACGAGACCCCTGTCACCGTGACTTGGGATGCCATCCCCAATGCTGCAGCATACAAGGTAGTCTTCAACAAGAGGGCCTACGATGAGCAGACCGAGTGCAGCTTCACCGTTGAAGCAAATGATATCGCCGCGCTCAAGGCAGGCCTGTACACCTTCACGGTCCAGGCTCTCCCGCGCACGGACGACATCTACTACGTGAAATCGGAACTTGGCAGCGCTTCCCTCGCCATCCAGCCCAAGGGCGGCGCCGGCGAGGTGGTCGAAGTAACCAAGGTATGGGACTTCTCCCAGGCTGACTGGCAGGCCGAGTTCGCGAAGGTCGGTGCATCCGGTACCGATATCACGAACTGGAGCCTCAGCTACGACGACCTCCTCATCAACTCCAAGAGCAAGAGCAAGTACGGTAGTTCCTACTTCCAGTTCGGAGGCAAGTCCGGAGATATGGACCGCTACTTCAAGTTCACCGCTCCCGAGCAGGGCACCCTCAAGATCACCGTTTCCAACACCGGCGACAAGGAAGATCTCACCCGCACGGTTGACGTGACAGTCGGCGGAGATACCCAGAGCCAGCCCGGCGGCGTACCGGCTTCAGCTCCCGTTGTACTGGAGTACAGCGTTACGGCAGGCGAAGTGATAATCACCGCCCCCGTGAACGGACTGCGCTTCTACAAGATAGAATACACCTATACAACCAGCGGAGCGGCAGCGGCCATAGAATACGACTGGGACTTCAGCGCTGCCGACTGGCAGGCAGAACTCGCGAAGGTCGGCGCATCCGGTACCGATATCACGAACTGGAGCCTCAGCTACGACGGCCTCCTTATCAACTCCAAGAGCAAGAGCAAGTACGGAAGTTCCTACTTCCAGTTCGGAGGCAAGTCCGGAGACATGGACCGCTACTTCAAGTTCACCGCTCCCGAGCAGGGTACCCTCAAGATCACCGTGTCCAACACCGGTGACAAGGAAGACCTCACCCGCACGGTTGACGTGACAGTCGGCGGAGATACCCAGAGCCAGCCTGGCGGCGTACCGGCTTCAGCTCCCGTTGTACTGGAGTACAGCGTTATGGCAGGCGAAGTGATAATCACCGCCCCCGTGAACGGACTGCGCTTCTATCGCATCTACTACACCAACCAGTAGTATCCTTTGGGGAGCCGGGCCTGACCGCCCGACTCCCTCCCAATACACAAAATACACACAGCTATGTCATTCATCAATAAAGACTTTATGCTTCAGACCGATACGGCGAAGCAGCTCTACCATGAGCACGCGGAAAAGATGCCCATCATTGACTACCATTGCCATCTGGTGCCGCAATGGATAGCGGAGAACATACAGTTCCGCGACATTACCCAGCTCTGGCTCGTGGACGGACACTACGGTGACCATTACAAATGGCGTGCAATGCGCGCGAACGGCGTTTCCGAGGATTACCTCACAGGCGGCAAGTACAGTGCCTGGGAGACCTTCGAGAAATGGGCTGCAACGGTACCCTACACTATGCGCAACCCTTTGTACCATTGGACTCATCTGGAGCTTTCACGGGTATTCGGAATCGACAAGCTGCTGTGCCCCGCCACGGCCCGCGAAATTTTCGAAGAGTGCAACGCCAAGCTTGCCACTCCGGAGTTCCGGGGGCAGGCCCTCATACGCCGCTTCAATGTAGAGACCGTGTGCACTACGGACGACCCTGCGGACGACCTGCGCTGGCATAAAAAGATTGCCGAAGAGCCTTTCGGCACCAAGGTGATACCTGCTTGGAGGCCGGACAAGGCCATGGCCATAGAGAATCCCAAAGCCTACAAAGAGTACCTGAAACAGCTCGGAGAGGCTGCAAACAAGGAAATCGACTCCTATTCCGACCTGATAGATGCCCTCAAGATACGTCACGACTTCTTTGGCTCCATGGGCTGCAAGCTGTCCGACCACGGCCTCGAAACCTTCTATGCCGAATCCTACTCCCAGCTGGAAATCGAAGCCATCTTCAAACTCGTGCTGCTCGGCAAGACCCCTTCCGAAAGGGAGCTGAACAAGTTCCGCAGCGCCTTCCTGCACGACATGGCCGTAATGGACGCCGAGGCCGGCTGGGCCCAGCAGTTCCATGTGGGCGCCATCCGCAACAACAACAGCAAGATGTTCAGCCTCGTAGGCGCGGACACCGGTTATGATGCCATTCATGACCTGCCTACCGCAGCCGCCGGCCACAGGTTCCTGAACCGGCTGGCAAGCGAAGACAAGCTGGCCAAGACCATTCTCTATTGCCTCAATCCCAAGGACAACGAGGTGATGATGACCATGGCCTACACCTTCAACGACGGCACCTTCCCCGGCAAGATGCAGTTCGGCTCGGGCTGGTGGTTCCTGGATCAGGAAGACGGCATGCGCAAGCAGATGAACGCCTTGAGCGTGCTCGGACTGTTCTCCCGCTTCGTGGGCATGCTCACCGACTCCCGCAGCTTCATCAGCTATCCCCGCCACGAGTACTTCCGCCGCATTCTCTGCGACGTACTCGGCAAGGACGTGGAAGAAGGCAAGCTTCCCGCTTCGGAGCTCGACGCAATCGGAAAGATGGTCGAAGACATTTCCTACAACAACGCCAAAAATTATTTCAATTTCTGATGAGATATATCAAAATCAATCCGGCCGACAACGTGGTGGTCGCCCTCGAGGACCTTCACAAAGGCGAAACGGTAGAAGGACTGCAATTGCTTTGCGACGTACCGCGCGGCCATAAAGTGGTGCTGCAGGACCTGCGCGCCGGAGACAATGTAATCAAGTACGGTTACCCCATAGGGCATGTAACCTGTGACGCGGCAGCAGGCTCCATGGTGGACCACAGTTGCATAAAGACAAACCTGGAAGGCCTCCTGGATTACAAATACGAGCCCGAGAAGGCAGAAGCTGCCTCCCCTCGTCCCCTGTCCCGTCAGGACGGGAGCAGCCGTCAGGCCGCAACGTTCCGGGGTTTCCGCCGCTCCGACGGACAGGTCGGCATACGCAACCAGATATGGGTCATCCCCACCGTAGGCTGCGTCAACGGCATCATCCAGGAGATAGTTACCCGGTTCAAAGCGGAAATTGAGGGCAAGGACGACTCGGTGGACGCTATAGTAGCTTTCCCCCATAATTACGGATGCTCGCAGCTCGGCGGCGACCATGAGAACACCCGCACCATCCTTGCAGACATGGTACATCATCCCAATGCGGGAGGCGTGCTGGTAGTAAGCCTCGGCTGCGAAAACAACCAGCTGGACTCCTTCCGCGAGCTGGTAGGTCCCGTTGACGAATCCAGGGTAAAAATGTTCGTGTGCCAGCAAGTCGAGAACGAAGTGGAATTCGGGCTCCAGAAACTGCGCGAGATTTATTCCGTCTGTTCGCTGGACCGCAGGGAAGACATTCCCGTGTCCGAGCTGCGCGTGGGCCTGAAATGCGGAGGTTCCGACGGTCTCAGCGGCATCACCGCCAACCCTCTCCTGGGTATGTTCTCCGACTGGATTGTGGCACAGGGCGGCACCACCGTCCTCACTGAGGTACCGGAAATGTTCGGAGCCGAAACCATTTTGATGAACCGCTGTCAGGACCGTGAGACTTTCGATAAGACGGTTTCCCTTATCAACGACTTCAAAGAGTACTTCATATCCCAGGGTATGCCGGTGTATGAGAACCCCTCCCCCGGCAACAAGGCGGGGGGCATTTCAACCCTGGAAGAAAAGTCGCTCGGATGCACCCAGAAATGCGGCAAGAGTACCGTCCGCGGCGTTCTCAAGTACGGCGAGCGCCTTCGCGTCAAGGGCCTGAACCTGCTGAGCGCGCCCGGCAACGACCTCGTGGCCAGCACAGCCCTCGCTGCCGCAGGATGCCAGATAGTCCTCTTCACAACGGGACGGGGCACCCCGTTCGGCACTTTCGTACCAACTATGAAAATATCCACCAACACTCCCCTCTTCGAGCACAAGCCGGGCTGGATTGACTTCAACGCCGGAGTGCTTGCCCAGGGTGAGAACCCGGACCTGGTGGCCGGCAGTTTCATAGACACGGTGCTTGCCGCCGCCAGCGGAGAGTCTGTCAACAACGAAAAGAACGGCTACCGCGAGATCGCCATCTTCAAGAGCGGCGTGACTTTGTAGAATACTTTAAAAACCAAACATATATGTACAAAAAGCATTACACCGTCCCTGAGACGGAATGGCTCGAAGCAGAAAACGCCAGCTGCTTCCTTGAAGAGAGCCCGGGCGCAAGCATACCCGATCTGGGTTACGACGACACTGAAATCAAATGGTAGCAGGAGGAAAAGAATATGAAAAAGTTTTTAGCCATTTCATTCGCAGCCGTCGCGCTGCTCGCAATATCCTGCAAGAAGGAAGTCGCTCCTGAGGCAAGCGTTCCCCAGGATGCACCTGCCGCCACTATCGAAAAGACCTTCACTGTCAAGGCTCCCGAGAGTGACACCAAGACAGAATTGAACGGAAGCGCCAAAGTAGTCTGGAGCAAAGGCGACCAGATTACCGTCATCGCCAAGACCAGCGGCAACCTTGCCACTTTCACGCTCACCGAAGGCGACGGAACAGCATCTGCCAAATTCGGCGGTAAGATTGCCGCCGCCGATGCAGAGGAGACAGTGTTCTATGCCTTCTATCCTGCAAGCATCGAAATTGACCCGTTTGATGCAAACAGGCCCCTCTCCGGCGGAAACATCACAGTAAAGACCGATTGTTTCCCTTCCCGCGAAATCCCTGCAGTGAAGGATGGTTTCAGCGCCGAGCACGCTATGATGGTGGGAGCCATCGATGCCGACGGCAAGATTGCATTCCACTTCGGAACCGCATTCTTCAAGATCAAGATAAGCGAGGCAGGAATAAAGAGCATTCTGTTCGAATCGAGCGGAAGCGCCCGTTTCTCCGGTCGTCCCTCATGGAGTACGTCTAATTTCAGCACGGTCGATGTGCAAAGTGCGAAAAACTTCGTCACTCTGACAGCCGACCCGGCCCTCGAAAAGGATGCCGTTTACTATGTACCCGTACAGACCAAACAGTCCAACGTGAAGACTCTCACTCTTACCTTCACGACTACCGATGGTTATGTAGCAACGGCAAGCACGACATCCCTCAACTCCGTTACCCTGCAGAACGGTATCGTATATGACCTCAACTGCCCTCCTGTAGATTTCACCCCCGTAATTGTATCGAGCGACGTAAACATGGGCGCCGATGCAACTTCCGGCTCAATAGCCTACGAGGTCACCAACGCCAGGGCTGGCGGAGTTCTCACCGCCGCCCTCAAAGAGGCCAGTGACTGGCTCACGGTAGGAGATGTCAGTGAGGACGATGTCGCTCTTACGGCCACAGCCAACACCGGCTATGCAAGAAATGCGACGGTCACGCTCACCTACACGTACGATGGAAACAAGACAGTCACCAAGGACGTGATAGTTAACCAGGGCGCCGGCTCAGCTGCAGGCGAGACCCATACCCACATCTTCTATGTAGATTCTTCCAAGAAGAGCCAGATTCTTACAGATAATGCCACGGGCAGTTATTTCACCACTGCCGGAGGGACTGCCGACCTCGGCGGAGATTACAATATTTCCAGCTGGACCATCAACGGCATTACCTCCACCAAGGGATGGAAGATGAATTCAAACGGTGAGATTAGCTTCACCACTTCTTCTACGCTTAGCAGCAGTGTCCGTTTCTGGTTCATAAGAAGGAAGACAGGCGACACCTCCGCATCAATCCAGATTATCCCGGAGGGAGGTTCCGAAACGGTAATAGGCTCCCCTTACGAGGCGCCCGGAGATTCCGGTGATATCGCCCTTGAAAAAGGCACCAAATATACTATCAAACAGAAATCAAAAGAACAGGCACTGCTGCTTGTAATAGTGACCGAGGTAGAATAAAGTAACATTAAAAAAATATATTACAATGAAAATAACCACACTTCCGGGAATGCCCGGAAAAAACTACGAAAGCCCTTCGACACGAATCATCGAGCTACGCTGCAATCGCGTCTTGATGAACAGCACATTTGCAACAATGGGTTCCAGCTCGGCAGAACTTGATGAACTGGAAGAGACAAGTCATGACAGTATTATTTGGAACTAGCAGCTACGATTATGAAACATTCAAGTATCTTTGCAATAGCCATAGCCGCTATCTCCCTCGTTTCCTGCAACAAAGAGCTTAACGAGATTAAGGTCCCCGCAACCGGAGACAATACTACCTTTGCCGTCTCTATTCTGGACAACAACGACACAAAGACTACCCTTGACGGCACCTTTGTAAAGTGGGCTGCAGGTGATCAGATCCGTGTTTACGGTTACTCCTCTACCGGAACTGACAGCAAGGTCTATACACTCAAGACCGGAGCAGGCACACGCAGTGCAGTTTTTGAGAATACTGACGATCCTATCGGAGAATTCGACCAGTACTTTGCCGTATATCCTGCAGAAGCCAAGTATAATCTTAAGACAGCATCTCTTCCCGGCAAAATGGAGATCAACTCCGCATTTGACCTCACCGACCAGGCAGCTGTCGAAAATGGCTTCGATCCCAGTTTCGCACTCATGCTTGCACAGGCTAACAGCAACAAGCAACTTGTCTTCAAGTACGGTGTCGGTTTTATTAAAATCACCATTCCCGTGGACAATGTAACTGCCGTTTCCATATCCGGAAGTGGCTCATGGACTTGCAGAAGGCCTGTTTACTCTTCAGACGGCTCGTTTGACAGCGCTAACAGCGGGACCAAAGAAGTCACTGCAACCGGCAGTTTTGTCAAGGGGTCGAGTTACTATCTCCTAGCTCCTGCACGCGGTACCAACTTTGGGACTATCACCGTAAAATATACTATTGGCGGAACCACCGAAGAATTCTCCGGCTCTATAAACAAGTCCATCGTCAATGGTGAAATATTTGATCTTGGAACCCCTTGGGCTGAAAGGACTCCGGAATTGACTATACTGAAATCATCAGTCAACAACGTTCCTGCCGCAGGAGGCACTGGCCTGACAACTGAAAACGCATACAGCCTTAAGTATTGCAATGACAGCGACATAACCGTAACCACAGACGGCAGTGTTGTTACCGCTGCATCCATAAGCAGCGGCACCATCACTTATTCAGTTGCTGAAAACACCAGCACCGATGCAAAAGTAGGATATATCTATCTTAAGCTCGGCAGCAATGATGCAGAGACAATCACCGTCAACCAATTGGGTGTCGGCAGCGCAACAGCCAAAGAAAGTCACGAATGGAATTTTGCGAATTTCACAGATGCCCAGATGACACAGATCACAGGACTGGCAGCGGATGCCAAAGCCTCTGCCGGTCAGACCTGGAACTTCGGCGACGGCCTTTCAATGGTTACCAATTCAAGCTCAAAATGGAACAATCAGACAATCGGCGAAGTTGACTACAAGTGGGTCGCAACCGGAGGAAAATACGGCAGCAACCAGAAGTATTTCAGCTTCACCACCGAGCATGCAGGTACCGTAACCGTCCTTTACGCTTCCGGCGGATCAGCGAGCAGAGCGCTTACTCTCAACGTTAACGGGACAGAGAAACCGGACACCGACAATGTTTCTGCCAGCACCAGCGATTTGAAGACGGTCACTTTCTCCGCAGTTGCCGCTGGCACATTGATGCTCTATTCCAAAGATGACAATGTCCGCATATTCAGTATCAGTTTCCTTGAAGATTAATTATCAGTATTAACTAATGCATAGGTTTTCCTACGCAACCCCGCGTTGCGAATACGATAAATACGAGTCACTGGAGGTTCTGGCCTCCAGTGACCTCACTGACGACGGCGCCGGGAGCTTCCTCTCCGACGGCGGCGAATTCGATTTTTAACCCTGCTCAGCGATGAAAAAGTTATTTATTACCCTTCTGGGCATCGCCGCTGTAGCAGCGGTAGCCTGCCAGCCCAAGGAAGAGGCTGAAATTCTTCCCGGCCGCTGGATCGACGTAAACTTCACCGCCGAACAGCCCGAAACCCGCACCTACATAGAAGCCGCCCAAGGCGGGTGGCAGCCCTGGTGGAGCCCCAAGGACTCCATAGTGGTTTCACTCTCCTCCGACGTCTCCAAGGCCTACACCTTCCGCAGCAGCAACGAAAAAGGAGCCCTCACCGGCTCATTCACCGGCAAGATTGAAGCCGAAGACGGAGAACTGACCATCTATGCATACCGCCCTAAAAGGAACGGCCGCACCGACAACTTCTACAAATTCGACACCGACAACCAGCAGATTCCGTCCCTTGGCACCTTCGACCCCACTAAGGACATCCTGATGGCTGAACCTGTCAAGCTCACGGTCGCCGGCCAGCATGTCGCTTCCAGCGAAAAGCTGCACTTCAACCGCATCCTCTCGGTCATCCAGCTGCTTGTCGCAGACGGCTCCACCGGAGGCAAACTCGCGAATAAAGCGATCTCGTCCGTCAAACTGACGTCTTCTGCAGCATTCCTCAGCGGACGCCTGCGCGTCGATATCACTACCGGTGAAATCGATCAATGGGACTCCAGCGCCAAGTACAACTATGTGGCGGCTAATTATGGCGGCAACGACTGGACCGCAGGCAGCGATGTAGGAGGCATGGTCCTCACAGCACCTGCCACCCTTCCTTCCGGAAGCATCCTCTCGCTTCAGATAACCACCACTGACGACGAAGTTTACATACGGGAAGTCGAGCTCAGTAACGATGTTGCACTCGAAGCCGGCAAGGTTTACACCTTCAGATTCACATTCACCGACTCCGACCTCGCAAAAGAAGTCGAGTCCCTCAAGCCGGTTACAGAGATCACTTCATGGTCATCCACCTTCACCAAGTGCATCGACAAATATGGCGCTGGAAAGGAAGTCACCACCGACTTCATCCTCGACAACCTCGGATTCGTGGCAGGCGGAAGCAAATTCAAGTTTGCAAATGATGCCGTGGGAGATCGCGTCCAGTTCGGAGGAACGGGCGCTTCCGGCACCAAGGCCTGCATCCAGTTCATGGCAGCAGGAAACGGAAAACTTACGGTCATAGCCCGTTCCAGCGGTGAAGATGCCCGTCCCTTGGCAGTTGCTGTAGGCGCAAGCGAAGCCGGCCGTAAAGACGCTCCCGACAAAGCCTCCAATGCCGCAAGCCTGGAGTTCGACGTTACAGCTTCGAACGGTGACCTTATCAACATCTTCTCCGCAAATAGCGCATTAAATATCTATGAAATCAAGTGGGTTCCTGAAGGCTGCGACGACAATCCCGGCGGCAATGACGACCCTGTCAATCCCCTGCCGGGCGATGAATGCTCCTGGGACTTCAGTGAGAGCGCCTGGCAGACCAGCTTTGCAAGCTACGGAGCGGCAGCTTCCACCGATCCCCTCAGCAACTACGACAACACCATCGCAGGCCTCAGCGTAAAGGCAGAAGCCTTCAAGTACAGCAGCAATTACTTCCAGATGGCGAAGGCCGGCTCCAACCAGGCCAACTACTTCAAGTTCACCGTCGCCGAAGCCGGCGTAGTGAGCGTAGTGGCCTCCCACACCGGAACCACCCTCCCCAAATCCGACCGCTACTGTACCGTTTACAACAACTCTACAGCCACCAACGAGGTGGCCAGCGTGAGCAGCAAGAGCCCCAAGACATGCAACTTCAACGTCAGCGCCGGCGATGTATACGTTTACACCACCAGCGAGAATGTCTCCGACGGAGTAGGTATGCGTTTCTATAAGATCTACTTCACCGCAGGCGCCAGCGTGGACCCTGAAAACCCCGTGCTTCCAGATGAGGCACAAGGCGAACTGGAGATTCCCGCCGACCAGAAGCCCACGGAAGGTACGGTCGAGCTGGACAAACTGTACGGATACGCCGAGGGTGTAACCGGAGGCGACAATGCAACTCCCGCCAACGTCCTCCACTTCGACAGCGGCAAGGCCCTCCAGACCTGGCTCCTCGCCCGCACCAAGAGCGAGAAGAAGGGAGACCACAGTCCGGTCACCATCTGGCTCAGCGGTACCTTCGGGCCCGATGACGGACGCGACTTCAGCGAGGCTCATCCCTGGTTCGACGTCAAGGATGTCAGCAACCTGAGTTTCTACGGCACCGACGGTTTCGTGATGGACCGCATCGGCATCTTCTGTGTCCGCGCCAGCAACATCATCATCCGCAACATCAACTTCCAGCAGCCTAAGGCCAACAACGGCGCAGACGCCGTGAGCATGCAGGAGTGCGACGGCGTATGGGTGGACCACTGCACCTTTACATCCCTCAACCAGACCAAGGACTATGAGGACGGCAGCACGGACATCACCCACGGAAGCAAGAACGTGACCGTGAGCTGGTGCCACTACATCAAGACCCAGAAGAGCTGCCTCGTAGGCCACTCAAACAGCCAGTCCAGCGACGTTTCGATAACCGCCACCTTCCACCACAACTGGTTCGACGGCTCCAGTTCCCGCCACCCGCGCGTGCGCTTCGGCCGGGCCCATGTTTACAACAACCTGTATGACGGCTGCACCACCTACGGCGCAGGTTCCGCTTACGGAGCCAAGGTGCTGGTGGAGTACAACTACTTCGACAGCGTGCAGCTGCCTACCGACATCTGTACCTTCCCCGCCAAAGAGAGCAATGAGTCCAACCTCCAGGGTTCCGTAGCAGGTTACCTGTTTGCCGGAGGGGATATACTTGTCAACCGCCCTGGCAAAGCTAAGGATCCGTACCCGCTGACCAACCTCAAATACAAGTCCTACAATGGCGAGACGCTTTCCACGCCACTCACCTACGCCGACTTCAAGCCCGGTTACAACTATGTGGTAACTCCTGCCGAGAACGTTCCCGAGGTCGTGAAGGCAGGGGCAGGCTACGGCAAACTCGGCTGGGCCAACGCTCCCGTCGCAGTCAACAACGGTAACGTGAATCCCGCAGACTACAACGGCGAAGAGGAGGATCCCGTGGATCCAGATCCCGGCAGCGGCGAAGAGCCCGGTGACAATCCGGGCGGCCAGCAGGAGGAAGGGACTCACGTGCACGTGTTCTATTACAACACGTCCAACGCGGCAGTTAACCTTACTGACGGGGCACCCGGCAACTACTTCACGGCTTCGGCCAAGACCGACCTCAGCAGTGATTACAGCCAGAATTTCAACCCCTGGACCATCGGCAATTATTCTTCCAGCAAGGGCGTGAAAATGAACAGCACCGGTGCCGTTACATTCACCACCTCCGCGACGCTCAACAGCAGCGTACGCTTCTACTTCATCAGAAGGAAGAGCGGCGACACCACCGCCCGCATCCAGATAGTAGCGGAAGGCGGAGAGCCTCAGAAGTTTGATACTCCTTACGATACTCTGGGCGACTCCGGCGAACTGCAATTGGCCAAGGGTACCAAATACACCATCAAGCAGGACAACAAAGAGCAAGCCCTGCTGTTGGTCATAGTCAATGAAACTGAATAACCAATAAGTATTTATATGGAAAGATTAAACAGAACTTCCGCCACTCAGGCGAAGACTTACACCGAAAAAGTTATCCAGTTCGGAGAAGGCAATTTCCTCCGTGCGTTCATCGAGTGGATTATCTGGAAGACTAACCAGAAGACCGACTTCAACGGCTCCGTGGTGGTCGTACAACCCATTGAGAAAGGCATGGTCAGCTGGCTCAACGAGCAGGACGGCCTTTATCATCTCAACCTTCAGGGCCTCCAGAACGGAGAGCCCGTGGACAGCGTAGACCTCATCGACGTCATCTCCCGAGGCATCAACCCCTACGAGGATTTCAAGGCCTACATGGCGCTTGCCGAGCAGCCTGAGATCCGTTTCGTCATTTCCAACACCACTGAGGCGGGCATCGCGTTCGATCCCTCATGCAAGATCGACGACGCTCCCTGCTCGTCTTACCCCGGCAAGCTTACCCAGTTGCTCTACCACCGCTGGGAGCACTTCGCCGGCGCCGCCGACAAGGGCCTTATCATCTTCCCCTGCGAGCTCATATTCGAGAACGGCAAGCACCTTAAGGAGTGCATCCGCCAGTACATCGACCTCTGGAAGCTCCCCGAGGGCTTCGCAAAGTGGTTCGAGGAAAGCTGCGGCGTGTACAGCACCCTGGTGGACCGCATCGTCCCCGGTTATCCCCGCGACACCGCCGCACAGCTGTGCGAGAGGGTCGGCTACCAGGACAACCTGCTCGACAAGGCAGAGATCTTCCACCTCTGGGTAATCGAGGCCCCCGCCGAGGTCGCAAAGGAGTTCCCTGCCGACAAGGCCGGCCTCAACGTGCTCTTCGTGCCTTCCGAGGCTCCTTACCACGAGAGGAAGGTCACCCTGCTCAACGGCCCCCACACCGTCCTGAGCCCCGTAGGCTACCTCAGCGGCCTCAACACCGTCAAGGAATGCTGCGAAGATCCCGTCATAGGGAAATTCGTCAGGAAAGTTATGTACGAGGAACTCCTTCCCACGCTCAACCTGCCCAAGGAAGAACTGGAGAAATTCGCAAACGACGTCATGGAGCGCTTCCGCAACCCGTTTGTCAAGCACTTCGTAACCTCCATCATGCTTAACTCCTTCCCCAAGTTCAAGACCCGCGACCTGCCAGGTCTCAAGACCTATCTTGAGCGCAAGGGCGAACTGCCCGTAGGCCTGGTGCTCGGCCTCGCCGGCATCATCACCTACTACAAGGGCGGCAAGAGGGGTGAAGACGAAATCGTCCCTCAGGACGACGAGAAGATCACCGGCCTGCTGAAGGAGCTCTGGGCGGACGGAGACGTAGCCAAAGTCGCTTCCGGCGTACTCGGAGCAGAATTCATCTGGGGCGAAGACCTCAGGGCCGTTCCCGGTCTGGAGCGCCTTCTCACCAAAGCCCTCGCCCTTATCCAGATGGAAGGCATGAGGGCTGCAGTCGAAGCAATCGTCTAGTCCTATGAGCACGCAAAAGAAATTGATGACCAATTGGCGCTGGTGGCTGTGCAGCTTGCTGTTTGTGGCCACCACCGTCAATTACCTGGACCGCCAGGTGCTGTCCCTCACTTACGAGGAGTTCATCAAGCCGGAGTTCCACTGGACCGACGCCAACTATGGCACCATCACCAGTTTCTTCTCAATCTTCTACGCCGTGTGCTGCCTGTTCGCCGGCAAATTCGTTGACTGGATGGGCACCAAGAAGGGCTACCTCATCGCCATAGGCGTATGGTCCACCGGCGCCTGCCTCCACGCCGCTTGCGGCTGGGCTACCGCCCACATCGCCGGACTCGATTCCGTCGCCGCCATGCGTGCCGTAGAAGCCGGTTCCAATGTGGCCCTGGCAGTTTCCACCACATCGGTGTACCTCTTCCTGCTATGCCGGGGCATTCTCGCCCTCGGTGAAGCCGGAAACTTCCCCGCAGCCATCAAGGTAACGGCCGAATATTTCCCCAAGAAAGACCGGGCGTTCGCAACTTCCATCTTCAATGCCGGTGCCTCCGTAGGCGCACTCGCCGCCCCGCTGCTCATACCGCCGCTCGCCGTCAAGTTCGGCTGGGAGATGGCATTCATCATCATAGGCGGACTGGGCTTCATCTGGATGTTCTTCTGGGCATTCATGTACGACAAGCCGGAGAAGAGCAAGAGAGTGAACAAGGCCGAGCTGGAATATATCCATCAGGACGACGCCGAAGAAGCCGCTGCCAAGGAGGCAGTCTCCGAAGAAAAGAGCATCCCCTTCCTCAAGTGCTTCAAGTACAAGCAGACTTGGAGCTTCATTGCCGGCAAGTTCTTCACCGACGGAGTATGGTGGTTCTTCCTGTTCTGGGCGCCTTCCTACTTCAGCAACCAGTTCCATGCGCCCGCCACTTCCCCTCTGGGCCAGTGGCTCATCTTCACGCTGTACCTGATTGTAACTGTAATTTCCATCGGAGGAGGCTATCTGCCTAAGATATTCGTGGACAAAAAGGGCATGAACCCTTATGCCGGGCGCATGCTGGCTATGCTCATCTTCGCCTTCTTCCCCCTCGCCGCCCTGCTTGCACAGCCGCTCGGAGTCAGCTTCAACTCTCCCTGGTGGCCTGCAATTCTCATAGGTCTCGCCGGCGCCGGACATCAGGCCTGGAGCGCCAACCTCTTTTCCACCACCGGTGACATGTTCCCCAGGAGCACTGTCGCCACTATCACCGGAATAGGCGCAATGGCCGGAGGAATCGGCTCCATGATTATCCAGTGGGTCGCAGGACAGCTGTTTACTTATGCCGAAGCACAAGGTGCAGCCTTCCATTTCCTCGGCTTCGAGGGCAAGCCTGCCGGTTATTTCATCATGTTCTGCTTCTGCGGTCTGGCATACCTCATTGCGTGGACCATCATGAAGAGTCTGGTACCCAAATACAAGCCGGTAGAAGTATAATACCATGAAAAAGATTGTAAGTTTGTTGGCGTTTCTGGTTCTCGCTCTGTCCGCATTCGCACAGCGGTCGGTATTCGGCATAGCGCAGGAAATCGGCAAGAGCGAAATCGTCCTGGATGAGTCTGCACCACCCGTTCCGGGTATCGCCGACGCCGCACGGGCCTTCTGCACTAAATACAGCGGCAACTCCATGACGGACGCCATTATGCGGCATCTGTGCAATCCGGAAGCCGCAGACCCTGCGGTCAAAGAATTTACATTCGACCAGGAAAACAACTTCATCGGAGTCGTTATGACCAAGGGAGAGCAGGCCGGGACGCAATTGCGCCTCTGGCCTCTCCCCGACGGCCGTATCAAACTGGCTGTCAAGATGGTAAACTACGACGAGGACAGTCTTCCCAGAATACACTTTTTCAGCTTCGTACCAGAAAGGCGCGCTTTTGTAAGGATTAGTCATCCCGAAGGATTGTGGTACGGAGACATCACCGACTTCCTGATTCCGAGCCGTGGCAACGACATCACCGTCACTAACGAGTACTCGCCCGCCGACATCATACGGCTCGGGGAAGACGGGGAATTCAGATTTATCAACTCCACTCCCAACGCAATCAGCTGCTCCATCAACGACCCCGATCCCTCCCACAAGACCAACCTCCGCGACGGACCGGGCGGCGCAGTGGTACGACAGATAGACTCAAGGGACTTCCAGGGGATAGACGTTTTCCAGCCCTACCAGGGATGGTGGAGGGTGATAGGGGCTCGTCCCGACGAAGATGCGGAGCAAGTACAGCCCGTAAAATACTCGGACGGACTGTGGATTCACTCCTCCGTACTGTCCATGCACACCCGCAACTACAACGGAGAGGCTCTCAGCCTGCGTAAGTCTCCTTCCGCCAAAGCTGAAGTGGTGGGGAATGTCTTTACGGATTCCATCAAAGTCCGTCCGCTGGACATATACGGAGATTGGGTTAAAGTCAAATGCAGCGCAGGCACCGGGTGGATAGAAGCCAGCTGGCTGTGCGGTAATTCGTTTACATATTGTTCATGAGACAACTGATATCCTGGCTGTTGCCTTTGATACTTCTGGCCGGCTGCGTTAAACCGGGGCCGGACGGTCCTTCAACCACGGCCCCTGCCACACCCGACAACTTGGTAGTCAAAGCCGTTACTGACAATTCTGCCACCTTCCAGTGGGATCCGGTAGAAGGAGCCAGCTTCGGCTGGAAAATAATGAAAGGCTCAGAAACCGTGAAGAACGGCGTTGCAAGCGGCCGCAACGTAACGGTTGACGGACTCAGCGCCGGCACTACCTACGTATTCAACGTGTGGAGCATTATCGGTTCAGTCAGTTCCGGAATCGCCAGTGTGGAATTTACCACCACCGGCACTGCCGGAGGAAGCGAAAACGCGGACGCCATCTGCGCCGACGCCCCACTCGTGCTCAAGCTGGACGGGACTCCGGTACTGGGAAGCAGCGGTTGCATCAAGGTTTTCAACTCGTCCGATGCGGAAGTGGACAGGATAGACCTCGCCGACCTGGCTACCGTGAACGTCCGCAGCGACGGGACTTTCATTCCCCGGGAGCAGATTGGCGCAGCCAGCGTAAGGAACACTTTTATGGACGTGCTCCATTCAGCAAAGCGCTGGCGCACAGTACATTATACTCCCCTTAGGATAAAAGGGAACAGTTTGGAGATAAAGCTTCACAACGATGTGCTGGAATTCGGGAAAAGTTACTACGTGACAGTGGACGAGAGTGTAGCCGGCAAGGCCGTAGCAAAGGGAGAGTGGGCTTTCTCCGTGAAAGCGAAACCTTCCGGCAACATTCTTTCGGTACGCCAGGACTGCACCGGAGACTTCTGCACGGTGCAGGGCGCCCTGAGCTATGCGTCCACCCTTCCGAAGGCCGATGAGGTGACCATAGAAATAGGAAGCGGCAGCTACAACGAGATGCTGTTCCTCCGGGACAAAGACAATGTCACCCTGAAAGGTGCATCCCGAAGCAAGACCATTATCTCCTACCCGAACAACGAAAGCTATTGCGGCGGAAGCGGCTCCTCAAGCAGTTCCAAGCCGGAGCCGGGCCAGAAGACCGGGACTTCCGGAGGCCGCGGACTATGGCTGGTGGAGAACTGCAATAACCTTGTGGTTCAAGACCTAACCATTGAGAACAGCTTCGGCGAACAAAAAGAACAGGCGGAAGCTATCTACTTCAACTCAAGCAGCAACAGCCACCGGCTTACCATAGAGTCCTGCAACCTGCTTTCATATCAAGACACCTTCCTGTGCAAGGGCGAAGTGTGGGTCCACAATTCGCTCATCGCGGGCCACTGCGACTTCATCTGGGGTTATCCCAAAGCCTGCCTGTTTGAAAACTGCGAGATCAGGGCCAGGGCCGCCGGATACATAGTTCAGGCCCGCGTGCCTTCTGCTGCGTACAAAGGTTTCGTATTCCTGAATTGCAAGCTCAGCGGCGAAGACGGAGTGAAAGACGGTTCCATGTACCTGGCGCGCAGTGCCGGACAGTCCGATTGCTACGACAATGTAGTCTTCATAGGCTGCAGCATGGCGTCCGTGATTGCACCTGTGGGTTGGTACACGTCCCCGTCTCCCAATCCTGCCAAGCCAGACGCCTCCGCCGGATGGCGCGAGTACGGCAGTACAGATGCTTCCGGAAAGCCTCTCAGCGGCCACAGCTCCTTGGGTATAGTGCTAAGCGAAAGCCAGGCCGCCGCATACTCCAGCAAGGAAGCCGTACTCGGCTGGTAAGACTCAGAGCCGTATTGCAGGGAGTCTGAAAAGGACTGCTGCCTCTTTGTTCTCCGAGAGGGAAATCCAGAGAACGTCGTGATCTACAAAAGCCTTGGGATAGTTGTATCCCAAGGTTTTGTATTTCCCGTCAAACTGGCGGACCGGCAGGTCGGCAGGACCTGCGATGAGGAAAGCCCGGTCAAATGCTTTGCCGTCTTCGCTGAAAGCAATGACCAGCGCCCTGCGGGACTTGTTCACGGCAGGATTCCACACCATAAAACAGCTTCCGTCAGGAAGATTCCCGGCGCACTGCTTGGAACGGGAATCGGGAATCTCCGTAAGCGCCGGGGCAGTCCAGCTTCTGCCTCCGTCTTCAGACACGGAAAACAGTTTACGGAAAGATGACGCCTGGTCCCGCATCAACAGAACCAAGCTTCCGTCCGGCATACGGAACTGGCTTGGTTCCAACGGTTTGCCATCACCTTCCGGAAATTCTCCACGGCTCCATCCGCAGAGGGCGGACGAGCTGTCCGTCCATACCGGGCACAATTGTAAGCCAGGCCTGAAATGGACGGCGCCCAGGGTGCGTCCCCCTGGCAGCAGCAGGGGGTCCTGCTCGAAAATGCCGTCCACAGCACTGCCGTCCGCCATACGCATACACCGAGGTTCCGTCCAATTCCGGCCATCATGGGTAACTATGTATTTCGCCGTCCCGCCTTCGGACCTGTCAACAGCATTGACGTAATTCAGTACTGCAGCAAGCGAATCCCCCCGCTGTATCCATCCGCCTGGCGAGACGAAACAATGCGGAGTGGCGGATGCAAGCAAAACAGGTTCCCGCCACAGGCGCCCGTCGTCGCTTATGGCGTACATCACGTGGGTGTCAGGGCTGTCTTCATCGCGCAAGGAACTCTGCCACATACAATAATATTCCCCTTTGAAACGGCACAGGAGGGCATTGTTCACATAACGGTCCTCTCCAGGAGAATAAACGACTAGCCTTTCAGCACCCGGATAGCGTCCGAGGCCCAGGCTAAGAGTATCGCCCAGATTAAGCAGGCCCTGCTGCAAAGCCGGCGGCGACGCAGGCCTGCTGCAAGACAAAAGCAGCAGCAAGATTAAACTTTGCCACGAAACGGACGTGGCGTGCCTGTTATCCGTCTCGTGTCCACTGTTTTGCATAGACGCTCCGTTTTGCAGCCACGAGACGGAAGTGGAGCCTCCCACATCCGTCTCGTGGGCAATAGAGTTAACGCATTTCGGTATATGCGATCTTATCCATGTCGCTGTAGTCCAGATTCTCACCTGCCATGCCCCAGATGAACATGTAGTTTGAGGTGCCGGCTGCGGCGTGGATGCTCCATTCGGGGCTCATGATAGCCTGCTCGTTGGCCAGCCATACTATCCTCTCCTGTTGAGGCTCTCCCATGAAATGGCATATCATGTTGCCGGGGGTGACGTTGAAGTAGAAATAGGCCTCGATGCGGCGGGAGTGAGTGTGCGCCGGCATGGTGTTCCACACACTGCCGGGCTTGAGCTCGGTAAGTCCCATCTGCAACTGGCAAGGACCTTCGGCAAGCACGTTGTTCACAATCAACTGATTGATAACACGGTCGTTGCTGTCTTCCATCTTGCCGGCGGCAAAAGAGTTGGCCTTGAGCGAGCCCTTGCGGCCGTCGATAGTAATGAGCTGGGTCTTATAGGCCTTGTGCGCAGTGGCGGAATTGAGGTAGAACTTCGCGGGGTTGGAAGCGTCCTTGCTGCGGAAGCTAACTTTCTCGTTGCCGCGTCCTACATACAGAGCCTCCTTGAAGCGCAGCTCGTACTCTTTGCCGTTGACACATACGACTCCGGGGCCGCCTATGTTGATTACGCCCAGTTCGCGGCGCTCGAGGAAATAATTGGCTTTCAGGGGGTCAATGGTTTCCAGCACCAGTTCCTTTGTGGCAGGGAACGCCCCGCCGAAGATGAAGCGGTCGTAGAGTGAATAAGTAAGGCGGATTTCGTCGGCCACCATAACCTCGGGCATCATAAAGCGTGCGCGAATGGTTTCGGTGTCGTAGTGCTTAGCATCCTCGGGATGGCAGGCTGTCTGGATGGTGTACTTGGTCTGTGCGCTCATAGCTAAAGAGCAGAACAATGCTGCAACAAATATTATACGTTTCATTTTGCTATATAAGATTCTTTGATAATCCTTCTGCGGTTTATGACCGCCATTACTGTGGTGAGAGCGGTAAGGATAATGGCCCCCACAATCTTCCAGTTATAGATACAGCGGAAGATAACCCACGAGAAGATGCTGGATGCAAAGTCCAGGCTGCCGCCCTGGAAGCCCTCGGGGATAGCCACTGCTGCGTCCGCGGTACGGGCATACACGTCCTGGGCTGCCTGGGTAAAGAAGGGCGCCAGGTCGGTGACGAAGTAAAGGCCCACTGCAAGTGCCACCAGTCCGATGACGAAAGTCTTCACCACATTGCCCTTGGTGATGGGGAGCACGGCCGGGAACACATAGAACATGCCGGCGAGGGATGCCAGAGGCAGGAACTCATTACCGGGCAGAATCACTGCAAGCAGGATGGTGACGGGGATGAGCAGCAGGGACACCACCAGAGTCGTAGGGTGACCTATGACCAAGGCGGGACTCATGCCGATATTGATACCGGCGGAATTCTTGAACTTGCGCGATACCAGGTCTTTGGTAGCTTCGGCAATAGGCTTGAGGCCTTCGATGAACAGGGATGTAATGCGGGGGATGAGCTCCATCACGGCCCCCATCTTGATGCCGAGTCCCAGGATCATTGGAATCTTCTCCACTATCTCCGCCCAGCTGCGGCAGCTCAGGCAGCCGATAAGAATGCCCACCACTACCCCCAGGAAGAGCGGCTCTCCCAGGATGCCGAACTTTTTCTTAAGGCCTTCCGCATCTATATCCAGTTTCTTGAGGCCGGGAACGCGGTCCATGCACCAGTTGAGTCCCTCGGCGAAGGGCACGAAGCTCTGGCAGAAAGGCTGGGGGATGCTGATACCCTCCAGGTCCTTGTAATAATTCTGGAACTTTTTAGTCGTGAGGTCCGCCATCACAAGGGTGATGATGAAGCAAATTACAGCGGCAAAAAAGCCCCACCAGATATTCCCGGTGGCGAAATAGACCACCGCTCCTATGAAGGCGTAATGCCAATAGTTCCAGAGGTCTATGTTGATGGTGTTGGTTGCCTTCACAAGCAGCAGCAGAATGTTGATTCCGAGGCAGACCGGGATGATGAAGGCTCCCACGGTGGTATTGTAGGCCACGGAAGCCGCTGCAGGCCAGCCCATGTCGAAGATGCCGAGATGCAGGTCGTAAATCTCCGTCATAGTCTTCAACGGGGCGCCCATGCTGGAAGTGAGCAGTGCCGTGACGACGCTGAGACCAACGAAACCCACGCCCACAAGCAGGCCGCTTTTGAGGGCTTTACCGAACTTGATGCCGATACAGACACCCAGTATAGTAAACAGGACCGGCATCATCACAGCCGCTCCCAGGCCGATTATGTAGCTGAATACTTGTTCCATCACTTAGGTTGTTTGCCGATGTATGCCAGAATGCCGCCGTCCACGTAGAGTATGTGTCCGTTCACCGCATCAGAAGCCTTGGAAGCCAGGAAAACGGCAGGTCCCGCCAGTTCATCGGGCTCCAGCCAGCGTCCGGCAGGAGTTTTGGCGCAGATGAAACTGTCGAAAGGATGACGGCTGCCGTCGGGCTGGCGCTCGCGGAGCGGAGCGGTCTGGGGAGTCGCTATGTAGCCGGGACCGATAGCGTTGCACTGGATATTGTATTCCCCGTATTCGGAGCAGATATTCCTGGTAAGCATCTTCAAGCCTCCCTTGGCGGCGGCATAGGCGCTCACGGTCTCGCGGCCCAGTTCGCTCATCATGGAGCAGATGTTGATAATCTTGCCTTCCCTGCGCTCCATCATCTCAGGCACCACTGCAGCACTGCAGATATACGGGCCCACCAGGTCCACGTCGATAACCCTCTGGAACTCTTCCCGTTTCATCTCGTGCATGGGGATCCGCTTGATTATGCCGGCGTTGTTCACCAGGATGTCAATCTGGCCCACTTCCTCGTGAATGCGGGCCACAAGTGCGGCGACCGCTTTCTCGTCGGTCACATCGCACACGTAACCGCGGACATTGGAAATCCCTGCTTCACGATAGGCCTCCAGGCCTTTCTGCATTGAAGCTTCGTTGGATGTGTTGAAAATGATTGTACGGGCTCCTGCCTCCACAAAAGCCTTCGCGATGGCGAATCCGATTCCGTAAGCAGCTCCGGTAACCCAGGCGTTCTTGCCTTCAAGAGAAAAAATATTGTTCATAAAAAAAGTGGTTACGAGTTTTCCGCCCAAAGATAATCATTTTTCCGTGAACGTACACGGAAATCCGAAAATATTCGTATCTTTGCGATGCCCAAAAGGCTCTCATTTCAACAGGTTCATCAATATAATCAATATGGCAAAAGTAGTAACATTCGGTGAAGTGATGCTTCGCCTCTCAACCCCGGGGTACCTTCGTTTTTCCCAGGCCCGCCAATTCGACGCCACTTTCGGAGGCGGTGAAGCCAACGTGGCCGTTTCCCTCGCAAATTACGGTGTGGACGCACATTTCGTGACACGTCTGCCCGCCAATGACATCGCTGATATGTGCATCGCCGAGCTTCGCGGATTCGGAATAAACACCAGCGGCATAGTGCGCGGAGGAGACCGCGTGGGCATATACTATCTGGAGACCGGAGCGGTAGCCCGCGGCAGCAAAGTGGTTTACGACCGTGCCAACTCCGCCATCGCGGAAATCCAGCCCGGAATGATAGACTGGCACAAGGTGCTTGAAGGAGCCGACTGGTTCCATTGGACCGGCATCACCCCTGCCCTGAGCCAGGGTGCCGCAGACGCCTGCCTGGAAGCCATCAAGGTGGCCAACGAAATGGGCGTCAAGGTAAGTTGCGACCTCAACTACCGCAAGAAACTCTGGAAATACGGCAAGAGCGCAAGTGAAGTAATGCCCGCACTCGTGGAAGGCTGCGACCTCATTCTCGGCAACGAGGAAGATGCGGAAAAGGAATTCGGCATCAAGCCGGAAGGCTTCGATGCGGAAAAGACTGGCGGAGAAATTGACCAGACCCGCTTCGAAAGCGTATGCCGCCAGCTCATGGAGCGCTTCCCCCGCTGCAAGAAAGTAGCCGTGACACTCCGCGGCTCCATCAACGCCAACCACAATACCTGGGGAGGCGTCCTGTTCGACGGCAACACTCTTTGGCAGTCAAGACGTTACGATATTACCCACATAGTTGACAGGGTAGGCGGCGGCGACTCGTTCATGGGTGGTCTGCTTTACGGTCTGCTGGCATACGGCACCGACCAGGAGGCTATTGAATTTGCTGCGGCGGCTTCGGCCCTGAAGCACACCATCATCGGCGACTACAACCGCGTAAGCGTAGCCGAGGTGGAAGGTCTCATCAAAGGCGGCGGCTCCGGACGCGTATCAAGGTAAAAACCCATACCTAAAAGTACGATTATGGCAAAGTTCAAGAAAATAGATACAATCAATATTATCCGCAGCACCGGCATAGTCCCGGTTTTCTACAATGCGGACGTAGAACTCACCAAGAAGGTTGTGAAGGCCTGCTACGACGGAGGCATACGCGCCTTTGAGTTTACCAACCGTGGCGACGGAGCCCAGAAAGTGTTCGAAGAACTCATAGCGTTTGTGCGCTCAGAGTGCCCTGAGATGGCAATCGGCGCAGGTACGATGCTGGATGCAGCCACCGCCGCCCAATATATCCAGATGGGCGCCGACTTTCTGGTTTCCCCTTGCCTGGTTGAAGAAATAGCTCCTCTGGCCAACCGTCGCGGCATCCCCTACAGCCCCGGTTGCGGCAGCGTGAGCGAAATGGTCCGCGGGATGGAACTCGGCTGCGACCTGGTGAAGGTGTTCCCGGCCGGCAACGTGGGCGGTCCTTCATTCGTGAAGAACGTACTCGGACCCCTGCCCTGGGCCATGATAATGTGTACCGGAGCGGTGGAGCCGACCGAAGAAAACCTCACGGCATGGGCAAAGAGCGGCGTTACCGCCGTGGGCATGGGGTCCAAACTCTTCCCCAAGGAAGTGCTTGCCGCCGGCGACTGGAAAGCAGTCTCCGAACTTTGCGCCAAGTGCCTCGGATGGTTACGCAGATAAATAATATGTTGAAAACAGCATGATTGACCACGAACAAGAACTTTGCGGAGAGCTTGTCCCAAGACTTTTCGACCACGACGTATGGGCAGACATTGAACGGCTTGACGTGCAAGACACCATACTGGTACTCCGGCAAGCCCAGGACGTAATCCGCAAAGGGCTGTTCGACGATTTATATAACGACACTTACTTCCGCAAAGACGTTTTCGAAGCGGCGACAGCAAGGCTGGGCGTAGAGCTTTGCAAGAAGGTAATGGCTTTGCCGGTGATATATACGCTCATCGACGATTCCACTAATCTACCTGTGCTCGGGAACCGGGACTATTTCTACCTGTTTACGGAAAAGAGTTTCGCCGACAATGCCCTCGATTATCACCTGCAGCAGCTGCGCCTGTGGCACATACGCGCCGTCGAGCAGAAGGATATACGCCAGTTCCTCGGCGTCGAGTTCTACTGCAACGGCGCCCGTGGCGCAATCATCAACTACGGGCAGGACTGGAGCCGCAACAAGGCGGGAGAGTTCATCCCTGAGCCTCAAAGCCAGGCGTGCGACGCAGTCTCCAACCCAGACTACATACGCGCCCTGACCCTGATGCAGCAGGAACTTCACTGGCGCGCCGGCTATGAGGGCAAAAACAAGGTTCTGCGGACGCTTGAAGACGGAATGATACGCGCTTTCGCTTCCTCCCGCTTTCTTGTGCCGTTCAAGGCGGACGGGCCATTGCAGCCCGGCGACAGCCTCAGCTTCGCTTCCGTTACCGGAGCCGACGGCCGCAAGGCGCTTCCGGTTTTTTCCGACTGGGACCAGTTTGCCCTATCGTTCGACCTCTCCGAGTGGCAAGGATGGGTGGTGAACGCCTGCGAGTTGCCGGAACTCCCGGCAGAGACTGTCGTGCTCAACCTGGGCTCTCTAGCCTTCGCCATGAACAAGCGGTTCATAGGGCAGATGCTGTCCATCTACCGGAATGAGCTTGCCGAGGGAGAAGCAAGCGGTTCAGTTGACGCCGATGACGCTGCCGGAGCCGCATCCGCTCCGAGTGATGCCGATGACGCTGCCGGAGGTAAAAAGGGCGCCGGAGTTTCCGGAGCCACTCCGGCAGGTAAGGGATGCGTCTTCCCTCTTAAAAGCGGCACACTGCGGGAAAAGATAAAAGAAATGATGGACTTGGCGGGCGAAGTAATGGGGCGGCCCGCAAACATCAAAAGCCTTCGGAAACTATACGCTGATGAGCAAGTGCCGCTTCTCCCCTGCGGCGAACGCTTTCTGGCCAGATACGCGTACCTGTTCAGCACTTTCGCCCCTGTCTTCGGGAACGAGGACGACGATTCCGCGTTCTACTTCGACACTTTCGACGAGCTGGGGGACGATTCCCCGGACAACTACCTCAAGACTGCATCCAGTCGCGACTGGCGTGCCACGACAGTATCAGGATGCCCTGTCACCCCGGTAGGGGTTTACGGTTTCAGGGAGCCGTTTACGGTATATGCCGGCGAGGACGGAAAACTCTACGCCTTCAAGGCCTTCAACGACGAAGTCCGCATCTATCAAACCCTGGAAGAGTTGCTTGAAGAAGCTCTCGACGGCCACATTCCCATAGGCTTAGACGATTAAGGGCAGCCCCTTTCTTATTCCTGTCTCACAAGCTTGAAGGTATCCTCGAAAGTTTCTTCAAGTTTTAAATTCTGGTTACTTGGTTTCCAGCCGACAGAAAGCCAATCCTCATGTTTCTTCACATTCATTTTGAAGTGGATAGTGGACTTTGAGGGAGAGAAAGGATTGGTAAGAGTGAAAGAGTCTATCGTTGTAACAAACTTCACATAAGAGCTATAGTACTTAGGCGTCATTTCAGCCTTGATTCCGTCTCCGGTATCAAGGAAACTGAGATTTCCCCATATTGTCTTCATAGCATCTTTGGTTATCTGTTTCTCGGGATACGATTCCTTCAGTTTTTGGGGAATACCCACCGTCACAGTGCTTTTTTTGGATGAATCATATACCCGGTATTCCATTTGAGTACCTTCTGCCTTGTTGCTGAATGTCCATTCGCCGAGCTCGGGTCCGGTCCATTTGGTCCCATGAAGGACGCAGGCAAGAAGGGTGGGATTGATGTCGAGAGACAACCTGTGGGCCGTAAATCTCACCACTTCGTCTGTGCTGGTAGCCGTCCACGTGCCTTCCTCCATCATCGTTATTACCCACTGGTTGAATTCCACGTCGGTAACCAGCATGTTTTTATCTTTCTCGTACGACCATATTCCGTAAACGGGTGCACCCAGAGTAAAACCATCGCCGCGGGAATACCAGTTCGTGGGACATCTCTTTACCGTACCGTCATCAAAAAACACCCAGTACCCCCTGGTAAAAACCGTAGCGTTTGTTCCTGAAGTTATTTCCCAGAGTCCGACGAATCTGGAGCTGTCTTTATCCATGTTCAATGGCTTGTTATTGCAGCTCACAGAAATCAGGGCTACAACGGCGGCAACGGCTACGGCTACAAATAAACGTTTCATAAATCGGAAAAATTTTCAACAAAGATATTCAATTTTTTATTTCATATGTTACAGGCAGCGTTCAAAGATTGGCCTCAAGTTCGCTTGATCCTCGGAAAAATGCTATATTTGCTCAAATGAGAACACCACTAGCAGTAATAGATGCCGGTTCCTATAGACGAAGAGTATCTGCGCCCCGGATGATAGAAAGGCTCCGGACCGGGTTCACTTGTCTTGATAACCCGGAATGACACCTGCATGTCCCGCATCATCTTCCATATCGACGTAAACTCCGCCTTCCTAAGTTGGTCGGCGGCCAAACTCGTGCTTGAGGGAAAGCCGGACATACGTCTGGTGCCGTCGGTGGTTTCCGGAGATCCCAATGACCGCCGGAGCATCATATCTGCGGCATCCATTCCCGCCAAGAAGATCGGCATCAAATCGGCGATGCCCGTATCGATGGCCCTCCGTATTTGCCCGCAACTGGTCATTGTCCACGGCGACTGGGAGTGGTACAAGCGATGCTCGGAAGGATTCATCTCAATCTGCCGCCGCTATTCGCCGGTGCTCCAGCAGTTCTCCATCGATGAATGTTTCATCGACATGTCCCTGCGTTGCGGCAGCACCAGCCCGGTCGCCGTCGCCACCAGGCTGAAGGACGAGATCAAATCCACCATGGGATTCACGGTGAACGTCGGCGTGGGCGCCAACAAACTGCTGGCAAAGATGGCCTCCGACTTCGAGAAGCCGGACAAGGTGCACACCCTGTGGCCGGAGGAAGTGCCGGAAAAGATGTGGCCCCTGCCGGTGCGTAACTTGCTGTGGGTAGGGAAGAAAACTGAGGCGCGCCTGCAGGCGTACGGCATCCGGACCATAGGCGATCTTGCGAGCCTGGGCGAGGGCCAGCTCGCGCGTCTGGTCGGGCATAGCTTCGCCAGACAGCTCCACGATAACGCCAACGGCCGCGACGACTCCCAGGTGGAGACCGAGGTCGCGGAGGCCAAGAGCTACAGCGCCGAACGCACCTTCAGCCAGGACCTGTCCGACCCGAAGGACATCGACCGGGCGCTGTTCAACGTCGCCTGCATCGTAGCCCACCGCATCAGGCGCGACAACTTCCGAGCATCCAAAGTTTCCATGTTCATCAAGTACAGGGACTTCACCGTGGCGCAGAAGCAGTGCCAGACGGCCATTCCCACGGATGTGACGGCGGTCATCCTAAACGAGGCGCGGCGGATGCTCGCCGAGGTATGGGACGGCGTCACTCCCCTGCGGCAGGTCGGCCTTGGCGTAAGCAAACTCACCCACGAATCCGCAATCCAGATGTCGCTCTTCGAGGATCCGAAGATGGAGTACTACCGCGAATGGGACCGGCAGTTCGACGAGGATCGTTCCCGCTACGAGGACGCCAAAATGCTCGCTTACGAGCGCAAGGCTGCACCGCCTGAAAAAGGCTCCGACGGCTTTGAGTAGCTAAACGACGGCAAGTTGCTCCATACACCATGATTTGGCCAAATGGCTCGCACGCGTCCCTAGTCTTAATCACACACTGGTCTCAGCGTGTACCCATAGCACCTGTGGTGTCCTTCATAGAAAGAGAAAGGATAGTTATTGTCTATACTGGTGTTTACAATATATCTATCACCCTCGTTATGCCAGCCCCCCTCCATAAAGCCGGTTATAGGGAGTAAAATAGACTTATCAGTGTAACCCGGTTTAAGGCTGGTGACCCGGAAGCAATTGACCCCGTTAACAGTTACCCTCTCCCAAGAACAGTTGGACCTGTTGTTGATTTCATCGTATTCATCCTTTGTCGGCAGTCGCCATACTCCTCCAAGGAGGACTCGTACTGCATCATCTTCCGGGTCGAGCGACGACTTGCCGTCCACATTGCCGTATCGGCTAGCCGTATTGTACTTGGTCAGGGAATACTGATTCTCACCACTCCATTTGTAGGTATCCCAGTCATAATTCCTCTTGGGGGACGTTTCACCCCATGCGAAGAAATCACCTGTTCCTTCCGGTTCGGTGGCTCCTATGTCCATGTTTGCCCAGAGCACACTCAAACCCAGATCGATTGCTTCCGGGGTCACCAGAGGGAAAGACGGTTCCACCTTGACCGTACAAGAAGCGGAGAAACCTTCATCTACGGTGGTAGCGGTTATTGTGGTCTGTCCAGCTTTGACAGCCTTTACAAGTCCGTCGGAAGATACCGTAGCCACGTCGCTGTTTGTTGACGCCCATATCACTTCCTTATTTATTGCGCCTTCCGGAACAATCGAGGCTACAAGTTGTTCGGTCCAGCCCTCATGAAGGACGATGTCTGACTCACTGAGTGAAATACCGGTTACGCCTGCATATACCGGACGAACCGCAAAGCCATACATCCTGGACATCTTATTCTGGCGGGTCTTAGTTTGCTCAGAAGTGAAAATATGGCAATATGCTACGTCGCTGGGGCTTCCGACCAGGGAGTTGGTCCAATAGTTGCCGGTATCTTCATCGATTACTTTTTTGTCCGACCACTTTCCGGTTACCGGCAGGAAGATATAATTGTCGGTATAGCCCTCTTTCGTGCCGGACACCTTGTATCCGCTGACCCCGTTCTCAGTGGTCCAAGTCCATTGACAGTCATTGGACAACTCCATCATTTCCTCCACACTGGGCGTACGCCAGAAGCCGCCCAGTGAAACATTTGCCGCATCATCTTCCAGGTCGAGAGTCATCTTGCCGTCAACAGGATAGGAATACTGGCTAAAATAGCTGTTTACAGTATATTTCAACAGGACATCCGGATTGCCATTGCTGCACCACTTGTAAGTTGACCACCAATACTCATCCTTGGGTTCAGTCTCGCCCCAGGCGAAATAATCCCCGTGCTCCTCCGGCCTGGTTGCGCCAACGTTGCAAGAGGCCCACTTGACGGAGAGGCCGAGGTCTATGGCTTCTGGGGAGTCGGAAGGCACGGGCTCAGTGCCATTTTCAGGATAGATTATAGCGGCATCGTCCGACCATTTGTCCGCGGTCTTGTATGTCTGAAGGGAGGCGTCAGGCACATATATCTTGAATCCTGGAGAAGCACCCTGCACCAAAGCACCGGCCCGAACGGGGGGCTCCGAGGACTGCATATGGACGGCCTTAAGGGAACTGCACCCGGAAAGAGGAGTATCTCCAAAGGCATTCAGATTTGCAGGGAACGTGATTTCTTCAAGCGAGGTACACTGGTAAAATGCGTTCTGCGCAACGCTTGTCAAACTCTCGGGAAGAGAAATCGTATAAATATAATCCTCCCCGTCAAAAACGTAAGGAGCGATGCCAGTCACACCTGAGGGCACCTCTATATCCATCATATCATAATCATACGGGGCGAATGCTGCAAGCCTGCCGTCAACTACAAGAAAACGTCCGTTGGGAGATGCCCCGTATCCATAAAAACGCGTCAGCTTTTCGCAGGACCTAAATGCACAATCTCCGCAAGAGGCCAACTCTCCTTGGAAGAAAACGGTAAGCAACGACGTGCAAGACTGGAACACTTGTTCTCCCAGAGTCTTTACTGTTTCAGGCAGATCAACCGTTTCCAGATTGTCGCAATACATAAAGGCGTTGTTGCCAATTTCAACAAGCGGCCCATTGAATACCAGTTTGCCCCTTCCGCCCTCATAGGTATTGGAAACAATTTCAAGACCACCAAAGGCATCTGCAGCATACGGAGTGACGGCATTCCCATCGGAACTTGTGTACCAGATTTCGTTATCACCTTGTGTGACTATATCATCCCAGGTCGTTGTATATTCCACAACGTTACCATAGATAATCTCGTTCGAAAGGTTATCTTGTATTATGATAAAACTGCGGAAATATACTTTACTTCTTCCTGGAAGACCTTTCACGGTGACAGAGAACTGCTTCTCCTGTGAGGTGTCGTCAATTGTTGTGCAATCATCTCCGGACAGAGTTGGAGTATCATTGGTCAGGGACCAGATAACTCCACGGCGAACGGTTGTCCCTCCACCGCTGACGGATACCGGAATGCTGACCCAGTCCAGATAATCGACCTTGGACGGAGCGCCTGTAGATACCGACACAGGAACATTATCAAAAGAAAAATCAAAGAAAGAACGCTTAAACTCTCTTTGATACATAGCCCAAGTGGTGGAATTAATGAAGATTCTCTCTGCCTTAAGAAAGCTCTTTATCCATTTGATGTCCCCCATATCGGCCTTGAACTGAGCCTTAGTAGCCAACTTGTTATTGCTGATCTTTTCATATCTGGACCACTTCTTTACGACTTTCTTATAACGTGGCTCAACATTTATTTCCCATAATTTCTCAGGTATTTTCTCCAGACAATCATATAGAACGTCCAATGAAGTATCCCATATGAATTCGATATAATCCCACACATTGGTCTTGCCATACAAATCCATCGCCCTATTGATGAACTCGGGATTGGTGCCGAAGTTAAGAAAAGTTTCCCAGAACAGGCTTTCAAGAGTTGTCTCTTCAGACTTGAAAACCATTTTTATGGTAGGAATCACAAATACCTTAAAAAATGCATACGCAAACAACTCAGGACAATCACTATCAGCACTCCACACTAGCAACACATCTTCTTCTGAGCCTATATCCATCACGAACTTTGTCTCGGTAGCATTCCAATATCCGTCTTCGAATTCTTTTTCCCCGGCAATCCACTTAAAGGTATCGCCCCAAAAGGAAACAAAGGCCTCGCCCGCATCCCAAATACCATCAAGACCGCCCATGGCGAAAATATAATTTGAATTCTGCGGCGGAACTATATGGTCAAGAACACTTTCTCCAACAGGTATAATTGTGTCCCCGTGCTTTATGCCGGCAGATAGAGCAAGATAGATTGGTTCGTAATTATAAACTGTTATCTTACATTTCCAACGGTCCGTATCCGGTATGGGTGATACCTCATCCAGAACCAGTTTGATGCCTTTATAATAGAAAGGAGAGCCACCTCTGAGCTCTGGCTTCCCCTCATCCCGACCATTCCCGGAATCCCCTTGTTTACGCGAGATTAGATATGGCGTAATTGCAAGAGTTCTCTCGTTATTATTAGACGGCTTTGGGACAAACGTGCTATTCTGGTTCCTGACTTCTGCCCTGAATAGTGAGCTCACTTTCGCCGCCGCCGCTTCTGCTTCAGAGGACACCCTGTCTATATCCAGATGGCCCAATTCTGAAATACTGCTTTCTATGGCCGAAACGAGTGACATGGTTTCTGGAAATGAAAGAAGCAACTTGCGCATACCATCGAATTCTTCATCAGTCATTGATTCAAAAGCGAATGGTATACTCCACATCAACATCGACAACGCCGTTTCTTTAGCGTCAAGAATGAGGCTGTCGTCCGATTTATCTCGATTCGGGTTCCGGAAACTCATATAAATGAGCTGTTCATCAGCTGTTGATGCAATAATCCTGTCTTCACTCGAATTGAAGGATCCGTCACCATTCGGGGTCTTTATTATGCCGTCACACATTAGAACGACATTTTCCAAATCTCTTGGCGATACTCCCGGAATGTCAATATCGGCATTTGTGTTTCCTTCAACTAACTGTGCCTGTTTCGCTTTGGCTTCTTCATTGCCTTCGGATGCCGCCTCATTATAATAAGCCTTTGCCTTTTCCATATCCTGCTCCGTCCCTATACCATACTCATAACAATATGCAAGATAGAGTTTGGAACTGTCAGCATCAGCGGCAACTGCTGCCACAAAATCTTCAAATGCTTCTTTGAGGTCCTCCTCGTCATCAGAGTCCAGAAGGTTCTCTCCCGACCGGACAAGGTCGGCAGCTTCTTCATTGCTGATATCGGGGCCCAGCCATTTCACAGACGCAAAAACCTTTCGCTTTAGATTTACAGACGCTATGCCTGTTTTTTCATAAACGGAGCCGTCAGAATAATCAAGGAAGAAAGACAGGCCACTCTGCAACTCGCCGGGAACGACGATCACATAGTACCACGTGTCTGGCTCGAACGCACCGTTGTCGGGGGCATACAAAACCATCTCCGAGGCCCCGTCAGTAATGCTGTTTACAGCCGGAAAACCGCTTTGGTCGAACCCTATGCAAACTTTTCCGGCAAGTGATTCTCCTGAATTGCCCTTTATGCGTACCGATTTTACGCCTCTTTCTTTAAGGCTGAACCTGATTCCTCCTCCCACATTGTAGAATTGAAGGCTCGTGGTTGTAGAGTGGGCAATGGCTACATTGGCGCCCTGAGCGAAGGTGCCGGGGCGGGCGACCTGGACGGTAGGGATGACGGTGGTGATTGTCTCTCCGTCGAAAGAGGCCTCGTCGCTGTAGGGATACACGGCCCAAAAGTCGGTAGCGTCCGGCTGGCCGCCATCAAAGAAACCGGTGAATTCAGTGACTTCGGTTAGTCCTGTCACATTGGACGTGAAGCGTCCGCTGCGGCTCCCTGAGAAGACCTTTATCTCGTCGCCCGGCTCCCAGAAGACCTGCGTGCCGCCGTTTTCCACAGCCGTTTTGGAATCCGGCGTACCTTCCTGGTATGCAGTCAGGACCATCTGGGCGCCGCTGATTTCCGGGGCCTCCCGCGTACCGATGCAGGAACAGGCAATAGATGCCGCGATGGCATAAAGAAGAACATTATTTCTCATAACACCAAGTCTTCATATTCAACACTTTCGTTTCCTCCGTCTTTCGGACCCTCGGAGCTTTTCTTCTGCAGGGAGATAGGATATGTGTCACTCATATAGTTGACCATACCGTAGTAGACGGGCTCAGGATACATCGAATATTCAACCCTGTCGATGGCCATACCGAAGGATTTGTTTGCTGTCAGGGAACCGTCCGGCTGAGCGGCGAACTCGACGACGTCTCCATCGGTCTGGAAATGGTAACTGCCAGGCTGGGTGACGTCATCCTTCCAAGTATAGTAATACAGGTAGCCTCCTGTATAATTGAATAGATTATCGTTCAAAATCTCGGTCTTCTGGGGGAGAGGGATGCGAAATCCACTGCCATCACCGCGCACTATGGCGTAGATCCGGCCTCCGGTACCGAACGAATCAGGGTAAGCAGAGGCAAGATAGCACATCGGATTCAGCCACACCCTGGTCACGTCTCCATCGTATTCAGTGGCATTTACCACCCATTCGAAGTCATGCCGCACAAGATTGCCCTGACTGTCTGTCGATATATCCGAAGAGGCCTTCATGGTATAATCACCGAACACATCTGCGTGAGGATGGCCGGAGGCATTGCGCGTCCGGACTATGGTGGCATACGGAATGGTTGCATCCAGGCGGCCGTAGGTTACCTCCGGAATCTCCTGGCCATCAGCTATGTACAGATACAGCAGGGGGGAAGTATATGTAGTGGGCATTACGTTATAGCTTTCCCATTCCCCGAACCATTCCTCGGCATACACGGCATCGAAGTAGTACAGCTTGGGGTTGTGGCTCACGTCGAGTTCGGTCATAGGATTGTCGCCGAACACTATTTCATTGAGCACGGGGTTGTGACTCAAATCAAGAGACTCAAGCTTGTTGCCAAAGCAACGCAGGTTCGTGAGGGCAGAATTCGCGCTGACGTCCAGCGTGCTGAGGTCGTTCATACAGCAGTACAGGACTTCGAGGGCGGCATTCTTGGACACATCGATGGTCCCGAGAGGATTGTACGACACATATGCGGCAGTCAGTGCTTTGTTGGCAGACAGGTCTATACTTGTCAGCTTATTCTGGTAGCAGGACAGCAGATGAAGCGACGGGCAGCCGGAAACGTCGAGACGATCCAGCCTGTTGTGATAGCAATACAGAGTCTCAAGGAGCGGCCGATCCCCGAGCTCCAGGGAACTGATGGCATTGTTGGGGCAAGCCAGGTAGTTCAGTTTGGTGCATGGGCTTACATCAAGGCTCTCCAGGGAGTTGCTATTACAGTTGAGGAAAGTCAGGTTGGTGTTGGCAGAAAGGTCCAGGGAATCAGGACCCAGAGAGTTGTATGCCAGATAGAGATTGTCAAGGCCGGGACAGCCGCCGAGGTCTATCTTGCTTATGCTGTTGTAAGACAGGGCCAGGGTTTTCAGCTTGGGCAGCTCGCCCAGGGAGATGGACGGAATCTGATTATGCTGAAGTATGATGGTTTCAACATCAGGGTTGTTGTAGAAATAGACATTGCGGGAAACTGAGTTGTTCCGGCAGTCAAGATACTGAAGTTTGGGCCACCATTCAGTTCTCAGTTCATTTAAGGAGCCCGGATTGTCTTCAGTCCCTGTCCATACGAAGGTTTCCAGGTTCTCCATGTAGATCAAATCATAGTCTCTTGCTGGGTTACCGAGCCCTCCGGCATCGTGTACGATGATTTCCTTGACGTCCAGCGCCTCGGCATAACTGATTTCGCCGTCGCCGTTTGAGTCGTAATGCTGGACCAGATACTGCTTGAGGGCATCGCAGCTGAACTCTATATTACCCTCCAGAGGCTTGAACTCCAGGGCGGCGTCGCGGTTGGTAAGCCGGCTGAACACGTTTCTCCGGATGTCGAAAGGACCGCTCACCTCATAGGTGGCGCTTGTGGATGGGGTGCGGTATGTCACGGTCATGCCCTGGGTGAAGGTGACGGGAGGCAGCGACAGATAATATGGCTCGCCGGGCACAAGGTAGTAATCATAATTGGTTCCGGCATCATTAAGCCACACTTCGTCCATTAAGTATCCATCCAGTTCATCAGGAACGATCATCTTCTGGAATTCGGGCTTGCCATCGGCGTCCAGGGTGTATTCCATCACACCCCAGAGTGGACCGCCGTCGTTGTTCTTGATGATGACGGCAATCAGGTTCTCATGGCTCACGGTCACCTTGAGTCCCCCGCAGATGTTGTAGAATTGGAATTTATTGTCTTTTGAGCGGGCAACCATGGGAAAAGACTGTCCTTCGAGAGCGAGCCAGTGGGGAATCAATTCAGCGCCGACGCATTCTTTCCCTTCAAAATCGAAATCGTAATAACCATTTGTCAGAGGTGTACGGAATGTGTCTCCCTCAATAGAATTGTAGCCTGGAAAGAATGGATATATGGCATAGACGTAATCGTCAGCGCCCATCTCCGAAGTGTCGAGCGTGCCGGAGAAATTGCCGTACTGGCTACCCTCCCCCTGGGTAAGGGAGAATGCGGAGCCCGTAGCGCCGCCATTTCCGGCGAACACTTCCAGTCTGTCATACTGCGCCCATAGAAGCTTGCCGCCCGACTCGTCGAGGGTAGTTTTGGTCCCGTCCGATTGCGGGAGGCTGGCACAGATGACGAACTCTCCGTCAGAAACTGTGGGAGCGGCAGTTTCCCGGAGCTCCTTATTGCATGCGGTCAGGCCGGAAATCATCAACGCCGCAACACAAAATGCATTTATTCTCTTCATAAGGCGTACGATTTAAAGTTCCGGACCTGTAAGGTCAACATCCTCAGTGGAATAGGATAAATCTGATTGACAAAGCAATCCTACATGCTCCAGGAGCAGCGGCTCCACTTCCGGTGCACAATAGCGACGATAAACTTCCATAAAGACTCTGGTGTTACTTCTCAAACTTATGCTTTGCAGCATAGTTCTCTGCCGCAAAGCGAGTTAGGCAAAAATAATAAATTAATTAAGAGAAGTCAAGAAATAAGAAAAAATAGCACCTCCTTTACTATCTATTTGATTCGGTAATGCTGACATTCGACGGCCTGCGGCGGGAAGGAAGATAATCTTGCCGTTGGGACCGGAAGGCGCCAGTCTTATTTTGTCCGTTACCTAACGATGGATTGAAAACGATTCAGAATTGTAGTATCTTTTTCAATCGATCCGCTTAAGTGTCTACGACCAGCGAGCAGTGCTGCATCTATGTTTTCGGAAAATGTGATTATTATGGAATTGCTGAAAAGAAAAATTGACGCCTTTCTTGCTTCATGGAAACAGAATCCGCTGCGGGATTGCCGGTTTCAAGCCGGAAGATATTGCGCCCCTGTTTGCCGATGCCCTAGAAATGGAGAATTTGATTCTTCCGGAGGGCTTCGCATTCTGCGCACGCTGCGCAAATGTGGAGTTGAAATACGGCAGCAAAATGTAGTTTTTCTTCCGTGACAAATGCAACTGTTTATCGAAATAAACAACTTTCAAGCAAAACTGTTTATCGCAATAAACACGCTGGCGTTTTGATTAGTAAGCCTCTTGTCTCCTGTCAGAGATTTACGGAAACAGTTCTTGAGATGTCCGGTATGAGCCTGGCATCTTTGTCAAGGACCCTGACTTCAACGTTAACGCATCCTGACGCTCCAAAGGCTGCTGCGCTTGTGGGGTTGAAGTACCACTGGACCGATGCCGGATCAGCCTTCCAGGCGGCCTCGAACTTTGCGCGGTTGGCTTCGGTCATATCGTAGCGGGAACCGGCGGCCTCGAACTGGATGCCCGGGCCGGTGTAGAAGAGTCCGTAGCCGGAAGGAAGGGGTTTGTCGCCTCCGGAGGCGGCCAGGGCGGCATCCACTTCGGCCTTATGCAGGACCTCATTCTCGAAGAATTTGTCGGTGTCGAAGAAGTACCACTCGCCGCCATCCTTGATGCTCCCGTCCGTTTCGTCTACGTACTTGAACTTCTCTTCGCGGAGGTAATTCTCTTGCAGGATGGTGTTGGCGCCCTCCAGCGTTGTGCCGGGGTGGGTCTTCATCAGGATGGAGAGGAAGTTGCCGAGGGTGCCGGAGAGCATGGCGGTGGAGAAGGAAGATGCCGTGTCGTAATTCAGGTTGAACATCGGCATCACAATGTTGTGCTTGTCTTTCCCGAATCCGACAGGACGGCAACTGTCGCTGTCTCCGTTCCACCCGAAGTAGTTCTTTTTGTCGGGATCATATCCGGGGACGCAGATTTTGTTGTTGAGATTGCTGTTTACTGAACCGGATCTATAAACGCCTTCTTCGATTATATCATTATCTTCATTGAGTATCAGAGAAACGTACGAGTTATTCCACCGAATCTTATTATTACCTGGAAAATCCGCGCGCGTGTGACCCCCTAAATCCGGTTTAAAACTGGCCCCCTC